>JAGQOZ010000091.1 GCA_020426955.1 Planctomycetales bacterium | reverse complement strand
AAGCCGAGGTTTCCGTGCACGCCACGAAATCCATCGAGCAAGGCTTCGCGAACGGACTCCGGAAGCACGTGGAACGCGACTCGAGCCACGTTGGCAGGAAGCGCGCCGATGTCGTGGACGGCGTATTGCCTGCTCGTCCGGACAACCAGGAGGTCGAGGACTCGCCAGAGTGCGAGAAGTAGCAGCACGACTGTGGGACGATCACGCAGGATCGCTCCGAGGCACGCACGCACACTCGACCACCGAGCACGCACTCGGTTTCTCGGCCGATCGGCTAGCCACCATGCGAGCACGAACACCGGTGCCATGAAGATCGCTGACTCGTGCGCGAGCATGCATACGGCGTAGAGCAGGACGGTCCACCATCCGCTGCGGCGCACACCTGTCAGCTTGGTTCCATCCGCACCTGGCACAAGCCCGCAGACGTGCTGCCACCAGAGCACTGCCGCTCCGAACGTGCACAACGCTCGAACCGGATACCCGAAGGCGCACATCCAAGCCAGGTGCACGTGAACCGGAGCGACCAGGACGAGAGTCGCAGCGAGGATCGTCGTCCCATACGACACTCCACGACGACGAAGCCACACGTGGACGACGACGACCAACGCGGCATGCAACAAGAACGCGGGCAACCGAGCTGCGGCTGGTGACGCTTCGAACAGCGCACGGATCCCGTAGAGCCATGACCACTGCAGCGGCCTCGCGGGCTGCAGGTCAGGGGCGAACGCTGGCCAGGGTGCGTCCCACGTCGCGACGCGATCGAGATGCAACGCGTCTTCGCCGATGGGCGACACACCGCCGATCCTCCAATACAGGAGCGCGATCAGCGCGACGTAGCCCGCGATCGCCACGAACTCCCACACCTCTCGGATTCCCCGAGGCGCGGACCGCATCGGTACTTTCGCGGTCGAGTTCGAATCGAGACGATGCAACATCACGAACTGCGTGCCGAGAACGAACGACGACTCGCCCCGAAAACGGAACGAGTCGTCGTTCTATCGTGGTGGCGGGAGCAGGATTCGAACCTGCGACCAGCCGGTTAACAGCCGGCTGCTCTACCAACTGAGCTACAGGGGAATGTTGGTAATGGAAGGCCGCTTTTGCTGCCAACCAAGTGCAGAAGTTTAGTGAATAGTAGGTTTCGGTTCAAGCGGTTCGCGCTCGCGAAAGTTTTTTCTTCGAGGACTGCCGAATCGATCAGCCGACACGTGTCGAATTTAACAATCATACGGCCATTTCGCCGGTTTCTTGTCGGGTTCGAAATGCAAAATCCCTACCATCTCCGCGTCCCAACATACTTGGGTAGCAAACGAAAAACCGAAATGGTGGTGCAAGATGCTTCGGGGAACGATTCAAGCGGCTTTGAGCGAAGTTTCCACTTGGTTCAGTTTATTGTACAGCGTTTTGAGGCTGATTCCGAGTTCTTCGGCGGCTTTTGGTTTGTTTCCGGAATGCCGTTCTAAGGCTTCTTCGATTGCCATTTGTTCGATCTCTTTCAGTGTCAGTGGACCGGAACTTCTTCCCGTTATTGGTTCGCGCAGTTTGCGAGCGTCAAAGCGATTGGGCAAGTGCTCGGGGCAAATTGGTAGTTCTTCGCACAAAATGGTAGCGTGTTCGATTACATTCGCTAATTCTCGCACATTGCCTGGCCAAACATGGGACGTTAACAGGTCAAGCGCGTCGGGTGCGATTGCGTTTTCGAGGTTGGCTTGGCGATCGCCGAAGATGCGAGCGAGCAGGTGTCGGGCCAATTCTGGAATATCTTGCGAACGTTCTCGAAGAGGAGGCAGCTGAACTTCAAACGTGTTGATGCGAAACATCAAATCTTCTCGAAACTGATCTTCCGCCACCATTTGTTCTAGCGGACGGTGCGTGGCACAGATGACTCGTACATCCACCGTAAACGCTTCGTTATCACCAACTCGGCGAATCTCACCGCTCTCCAAAACTCGCAGCAGCTTCGATTGCATGGACATGGGCAATTCGCCGATTTCGTCCAGAAAGATGGTGCCTCCGGAAGCAACTTCGAACAGTCCAATGCGTTGCTCGTCGGCGCCGGTAAAGGCTCCTTTTCGATGACCAAACAATTCGCTTTCAATTAGGCTTTCGGGAAGTGCTCCGCAGTTGACCGCCACAAACGGCATGTCAGCTCGCAGGCTTTGATCGTGTACGGATCGCGCGGCCAACTCTTTGCCGGTGCCCGTTTCGCCCAGAATCAGCACATTCGAGTTGGTGGGTGCTACCTTGGAAATCATGGTGCGCACTTTGTCCATGGCCGAGCTGTCACCTACAAGTCTGGATTCGCCTTCAATGCGTTCCAGCTGTCGTTTGAGTGCTCGGTACTTGTTGGTAAGCTCGCGCTTCGCCGCAACTCGAGAAAGCAATCTGTCTAGATCTGCCAACTTACATGGTTTGGTGATGTAGTCGAACGTACCGTGACGAAGTGCGGAGATGGCGGTTTCCAATGACGACTTTCCGGTCATCACAATCGAATCGGTATCGGGTGACAATTCCTTGGCTTTGGCAATGACGTCAATGCCGCCCTTCTTAGGCATATCCAGGTCCACCAAGATGCAGTCGTACGTGTTTCGTTCCAGCGCGGCGATAGCGACTTCGCCGTCAGGACATACGGTGACTTCGTGACCCATGCGGACCAGTTCGCGGCTCATGAGGTTTTGCAAAGATTTTTCGTCGTCGGCAAATAGTAATCGCATAAGTTTCCTAAGCAGCGTAAAGGTTTTCTAGGTTCTTCGTTTCGTTGTAGTTCCGTGGCAGTTTGACCGTAAACGTCGATCCACAGCCGGGACCGTCGCTGTGAACATCAATTTGCCCGCCGTGATCGGACACAATTCGGAAGCTGATGGACATGCCCAGTCCGGTACCCTGACCGTCTCGTCGGCGAGTAAAAAACGGCTCGAAAATATGTTCTTTGACTTCCGACGTCATACCGCAGCCATCATCGCGAACGGTCAAATAGGCCCAGTTGTGATCAGCCCAAACGTTGACCCAAACGGTGCCACCTGGGTCAAGACTATCCAGACCGTTGGTGATCAAGTTCAAGATCACTTGTTTCATTTCTTGCGAATTAGTGGGAAGGTAGAGCGAATCGTTGTGATCAAACTGGACCTGTTTTTCTTTATATTTCCCGACGTGTCGAATCATATCAATAACGCCGGAAACCAAGTCGCACAGATCGGTCGTTTGTTTTTCCACGTCACCAAGACGAGAAAAATCTAACAGCCGTTCTGTGATCTGTTTGCATCGAAACGCTTCATCCTGAATCATGCCCAGATAGTCTTTCAAGACGTCGACTTCGCTTTCCGACGCGGGATCTTGGTTGGCAGAGAATGCTTCGTCTTCGTCTGAGCGGTCGTTGGTTTTGGCGGCAGCTGCTTCTTGCAAAATGTCAGCCAAGCGTTCTTCCAGCGATTCGGCACACAAGGCAATGGAAGCCAATGGATTGTTGATTTCGTGAGCCACACCAGCGGCCAAGTACCCGACACTGGCGAGTTGTTCGCTGCGAACAACTTCCTTGGTTCGCTCTTTGACTTGCTGATTCAAGTCGTCGCGAATTTCCTGAAATCGTTGCGTCATATTGTTCATGGCGGTGGCAAGTTCGGCCATTTCGTCCTGACTTTTCAGCGTGATCCGATGCCCAAAGCGTCCTCCGGCCACAATTCGCGAACCAGCAATAATTGTCTCTAACGGTTCAAAAATCCAACCGTACAGCAAGCGAACCATTACCAACAGCAAGATGGCGGCGCTCACGCTGGTGACCCAAGCCAACAAGATCCATGTCCGATATTGGCCTCGGACATCGCCCTGGAAATCAAACATTCTGGCTTGCAAGAAACTGGGGAGCTTGGCGGACAACGTATTGAGCTTACCGACTTCGGCCGCCAACGAATCTCGAAACGGTTTATCCTGAAACGACCAACTATCGTCTTCAATCAAATGATGGATGGTCAGCAGTGATTCTTCCATCAACCCGGCAGTGGCCAATTCGTCTCGAACGTTGCCAATTTCATCCTGCGTCTCTTGATTGGCGGCCAATTCGTCTCGATAGAGCTGTAGCGTTTCGGATACCTTCGCCAAGTGCGATCGAAAGTCCAGCATCAGCAATTCATCTGCGATGGGAGTATCGCTGCTGGGACTTTGCAGATGAAACGACGCTTCCAAACGATTCGGCTGGATTGTTGTTTCCAGCGCGCTAGTGTGCTGCGCAAGCGCGACAGCAATGGGAATTTCAGTGGCGCGGCGACTGATACTACGAGCTAAACTGCGAAACGCGTAAACTCCTCGGAATCCGCTGAACGCCAGAATCGCCACGCTTAACAACAGCAGGCCAATTCCCAGCCAAAGTTTGCGGCGAATGGGCCAAACCGACAACATCAACGCGCCTCCATGCAGCTGTGCTTCGCAAATTCGTGCGAGTACCGAATACGTTGATTACGAACAACGTTGGATTTGCGTTCGATCCGAGTTCGGACTGAACGCCATCAAATCCCGCGAAGTGTAGTCGCCCGCGAAATTTCGCACCAGACTTATTCACGCTATCTGCTAGAAGTGATAGCAGCGGCTGCGAATCGGCGTGTCCTGACGGTGACTGAACTCATCCAAGAGTTTTCGTCATCGTCGTATGTTGAAGACGGCGAACCAGCCACAACAACCCAGGCAGTGCCAACCAGGTTACCCAGGTCGGTTCGGGTACCGCCTGTACGCCGCCAACCGGGCCCAATTCGAATCCACCGTCAGTGAAGGCCGCGACAAAATCGCTGCTGTTAAAAAAGCCGTCGCCATTCCAATCGCCTTCGGCCCAAGTGGCGTTGTCCGTCGCTTCAAATTTGCCTGCCGTGAAAACTTGCACAAAGTCACTGCTGTTGAATTCTCCGTCCAAGTTGGAGTCGCCAATCCAAGTCTTGCGAAGGTCCTTCACCCACCTGTTGAGATCGTTGACATTTACCGCCGAATCAGACGTGAGATCGAGCGCAGTCGAGTTCGTGCCTTTGGTGATTTCTTGAATCAATAGCAGAACGTCGCCAATATCGAGCGAACCGCTGCCATCAAAGTCTCCTTCGATCAATGGAGATCGCAGTGTCAGCGGTGTCTTTGCGCCAGTGAATAATTGTTCCAAATCGTCCGCGGTAAGTGCTTCGTTCCAGATGGACACGTCATCCATCAGGCCAGCGAAATTTCGTGTGCCACCGCAGCAATCATCTTCCGCCCAACGCCATTCGGAAAAATTGTCTTGCGGATTATGAGGGATTTCGTTCACGGCAAAATCGAGTTCGTCGCCGGCAAGACCAGAATACAAAGTGGCCATATCCGAGTTAATGGTCAGTGCAACAAACGTCCATTCTTCTTCTGGAACCGCCACGTCCGAAATAAAGCCCCAGCTGTCAGACGAATTATCGTTCCAGATATAAGCTAACGTCCCACTGAAATCGGAAAAATCCAAGCCAATCGGCTGCACACCGTCTCGAGAAACAACCAAGCCAGCCCAAGCTCCAGTTTGAAAACCATTGACCCACGCGGTGATGGTGATTTCTTCAAACGTTTCATTCGTTGCAGGAATCACCACGTAATCATCATCTTCGCCCAAGAATTCAATCGCATAATCTCCAGGTTGTCCCGTGTGCCCTTGGCCATCTGCGGTATAGGTAGCACCAAATATTTCTCCGTGTAGTTCCTCATCGCCTTGGTCATTCAGAATGATATCGCCTGCTCCATTGGTCGAATCGGCTGACCAATAACCAATCAAATCGGCGCGACTATTCGCGGACAAACTAAGGACGAACACTACAAACAACCATTTACACCTCATGGCTTTTTCTCACTGCAAAAGTTGGAACGAACGACACGATGGTTCATACGCTGGCCATCACGTGGCGTCTAATATTGCGAATCGCCCGGTTGGTAGCAAGTATTTTCTTCGAGAGTTTGCCGTCGAACCGTATGCGTTAAACTCTAGTAGCCCAGAAACGGCACCGGCAACAGAAACGCGTGTTGTTCGAACAAGCTGAATCGACCGTACCAAGAAACGTACTGCGTGAAATAGACGATCAAGACATAGGTCAACAGAACGGGCAAATATCCCAGCCGAGCGACCAGTTGCCAGAACCAGTGTCGATTTGATTGTCGACGCACGGAACGCGCCATCGCCCAGGCGACAAACAACCTCGCCGGAAAAATCATCACCACAAACAGAAGGCTTGGCAGCCAAGCGGCTTCGCGCGGAATCAATTCGGCTTTTAAAATGTACAGCGGCAGCGAAGAAACCAGCGCAAAAGACAGCGATGCCCAATATGCAATCGGAGCTTGTCTGAATAAATGCCGAATTTCTGTCACTTCGAAGAAACTAGCGATCCGGTTGGTGACGGCAAAGCGAGCTTGTAGGAACGGCAAGATTGAAACTACCACCGCCAACGTAATCGTACCGGCGAAAATACCTACGGCGTTCAATGGTTCGGGCAGGATCGTGCCACCAATCAGAAAACAAACGGGAACGAATAGCCACGCCAGTGCGCCCGCAAAGCCTCGGCAACCAAGCCAAAACGTCTGGCCCAACCGCATCCGCTTCCAAGACCAACTGGGATCCACAGACCACGCGTTCAGTTTTCTACGTCCTGTTAGCACCAACAGTAACAGAACGGGACTGGGCCACAAAAAGTGTCGCAATTTGGCACCGCGCAACCAAGCCCAAACCAGATGTCCAATCGTCAGAGCGGTGACAGCCAGCCACACAAGTCTCCATTGGTGATATTCGCGGTTGGGCCCGTGAATCAGATACACCGAATCGGCCAGTGAAGAAACAATTCGCACTGGCAGCATGCAAAACCAAGTTCCCAACACCGCCACGCCAATGGTCCTGGCCTTTCGCAATCCCAGCACGCCGCTACGAAGCTGTCCCGACAAGATCACTCGGCGACTTGATTCCAAAAAATAGCCTAAGCTCAACATTTGCACGATGGGAATGGTGGCCAAGATTGCCAACCCGACAACCAAGCAAGCAAACCCAAACACGTTGCCGACCCAGCGCTGCAAGAATCTCCAAGCGCCTTGGATGCCTCGCCGAAACATGCCGCCCGATCGCCGAATCGACGGGGTACGAATCCCACCCGAATCGTTCTCTGGCGAAGCAACCATTTCCGCCAAAATCATGGACGAATTCATTTCGTAGCCCTCGTTGGTTTGTGCGAATTGGACGACATGAACTGCTTGGGACTCGTCACCTGGTCCACTTCCACATTGTCCAGGACTCGCCACCTCGTCCACTACCAAATTGTCGGAAACTTGCCTGTTGTTTTCGATATTCGCACAGCAACATCGAATACTTCTATTTGGCTGGAAATTATTTGGCTGCAGCAGAATTATCGCGAATTGGCTGGTTCGCTTGCAAGGAAACTCGCTGCTTCTGAAGCGAATCCAACAACTGGATTTTGCCCTGAGATTCCGCCACGGCAATCGCTTCATCTACCAATTGCAGAGCTTGTTCAAAGTCGCCCACTTCGGCAAACGCCGCCGACAACGTTCCCAGAATGGCAGGTCGTTTGCGATGGCTCAGTTCCACCGCGTGGGCTGCCAATTCAACCGATTTCTTTCCGTTACGCGCCGATTCCTCCGCGTGCGTTGCCAATAGCCACGCATAATCATTCAGTGCCGTGATGTTATTGGGGCTTCTTTGTAGTGCCGCTTGATAATGCCGAGCCGCTAAGTCGACGTTTCCTTCTTTCAGTCGCCGAGCGGCCAGTGCCAAATCGACACCGGGATACGTCGGTTCCATGCGCAAGACCACCTGAAAATGCTCTTGTGCCTTCTGCAGATTGCCGTGATCGAAAAAGGCCGACGCCAGTCGCACAATGGAAGGCAACAGGTTTTGCTTTCGAGCGCCATCGATGCGGCGAACAAAATCGTCTGCTTCGTCCAACAGATTCGCTTGAATCAGTTCGTCTAGCAGCGGCACATGCGACGTCCGATTCAGCGGTTCAAACCAACGACCGGCAAACGGAGCACTATCGGCACGTCGTTCGTTTCGCTGTTTCTGTGACAACGCAATGTCACTCAACACCGTGTCCACCTTCACTGCGCCCTTGTACATGGCCACCAGTTTTCCTCGCTCGTCCACCAACACGCTGGTCGGCACTGGCAACGGCAAGTGGAGATCAAACAAGTGATTGTTCAGCAATTGCAGCGATTCAACCAACTGTTTGGTGGCAATCCCTTTTTCAAATGGGAATTGGTGTTTCTGCAGCAAGGCTTCAATATCCTTGGCGGTTACCGTGCTGTCTGGATCCAACGGATCAACGCAGACCGCCACGACTTGACAGTTGGCTTGCCGAAGATCGGCAGCTCGCGCGGCCAGTTCCGCCAGTTCCACCTGACACGGCGCGCACCACGTGGCAAACAGGTTGACCAACGTTAGGTGCTGCGAGTTCAATTGAAACGCGGCACGACGCGACTGGTCCAACGCCACGTATGCCAGCTTCGGGACGGGAACGTCCGAAATCGAAAGCACTCGAATGGTTTCTTCGACCGCATCGTCATCGCCTGCCAATTTGTTTGCGGTTTCCGCAATCGGCGTTGACGCTTGACGCACGACGACAGGCATCTGCCCTTCGACCAGCGAATAGAATTGATTCGTTTCTAAGTCATTCCACGTTTCTACGCTGCCGGACGGCCAACGCACTTCCAATTGTTGCACCGTTCGCCCGGCGGGCAAACCAAAGTGGATTGTCTTGCTGGATTGAGCCAAATATCCATCTCCGGCTCGCAGCGTTTTGATTTGTTGTTGTCCGGTAGAATCCGTCAGAATCAGCCGAGCCCCAATGGCGTCTCGGTTAGAAGACGTGCCTTGCAAACGAAATTGCAGGGATTGGTTTTGATTAGGAAGCCGATTTTCCAAAAAGCGAAGTTGAGGCCCATTGCGATTGGAAATCCACATGTCCAAGTCGCCGTCATGGTCCCAATCGACGAATCCGGTGGCGCGACCATCGTCCGGCAAGTTCAGCTGCGCCGCTGACGATAGATCGGCGAACGAGCCGTCTTGCATGTTCAGGAAAAAGCAATGCGGTTCTCGACCACTAAACGAACGGCCGTGACGAATGAACCGCAATAATTCAGCGGAAGCGCCGGCCGCGCCGGCTCCCATGGCAATCGGAGCTGCTCCGCCTTCTTGCGACAAAACTTGCCGCCAATAAAAACTTCACAAGTCGCCGGTATCCGACGTGGTGATGTAACCGTTGGCCACCATCAAGTCTTGCCAGCCGTCATTATTCAGATCGGCAAACAGTGAACTCCACGCCCAACGTCCTAATTCGACGTTGGCGGCTTCGCCTACTTCGCGAAACGTGCCGTCCCCTTGATTCTTGAACAGCGTGTTTCCTTTGGCCAAACGCTTGTAGATGTCGCGAATTTCATCTTTTTCGTTCGATCGAAACGCCGTCTGACTGGTCACTCGACTACCGGCCGAAGAAAACATGTTCCCCACGTATAGATCCATCAAACCGTCATTGTCGAAGTCGCCCCAACCGACCGACATGCCAGAACCTATGTCTTCCACACCCGCTTCCGCCGCCACATCCGTGAATGTACCGTCGTCATTCCGGTAAAAATAGTTTTTGCCAAAGTCGTTGGCCACGTACAGGTCTTGGTCACCGTCATTATCAAAATCTTCCCAACTGGCAGCCAGAGTATAGCGAGCGGCCGTTTCGGCAATTTTGGATTCGTGGGATACATCTTGGAACGTCCGTGGTTGGTTTTGCGAAGTATTGCGATACAGGCGATTCTGGCCGCCACCCACGGCGTCGCGATACAAGAAATGCTGGTCGGCCGAGGGCGATTCGGTTCGATAAATACAAATAAAAACGTCCAGCCATCCGTCCGCATCGTAATCGACCACGGAAATCGACTGTACGTCATATTCGTGTGACAATGTCGCCTGGTGCTGAAAGTGGAGCTGGCCGTCATTCGCCAAAATCAATGTTCCGGTGGGTGTTCCAACCACAAGGTCTTGATCGCCGTCATTGTCTAGATCAGCGAATATCGCCGCGCTAGTTTGATCTAACCAATCGACGCCGGCTTCCGCGGCGACGTTCTTGACTGAGCCATCCGGCTGATGAATAAAAAGCAAATTCGGAAGACCAGGTGGCTGGCACAGATAGACGTCGTCCAGGCCGTCGCCATTGGCATCGCCCACTGCCAGACCGTTGCGAACCGACGTATCAAAGCGATGAGAACGTTCGATTCGTTGTAGCCAATAATGGTGACCGTGCTCCAGCTGTCGCAGGTACGACGCGTCTTCGCCAACCAGGGCCATCGTCTTATCAGCGAACCAAGCTTGTCGCGTTTGGATAACTGCATCTTGACGGCGCGCAACCTGGATCGCAGCCAGCTTTAAATGCGTGGCGTCAACTCGAATCCACTGACACTCCCACGTCGCATTTGATTGCCAAGACTGCATGGCGTCTGAATTGGCGAGTTCCAGCAAGGCGGTGGTGCGCACCTTGTTAGCCTCATATCGCACTGAAGTAATTTTGACGTGATAATGCAGATGACTCAGATCCGAAAACGGAATGGTTGATCGAATTTGATCTGTAAAATCGTCCGCCGTTATCGAATGAGATTTGTGACTTAACTGCACTCGCTGAACCGAAATCGCTCCGTCTTGATACCGCGTTTCAGATGGCCCCGTTTCTACGTCCTGGACAATCATTTGCGAATTCAAGAATTCCGACACAGTGGAACGGGTTTGAATGCCATGCCAAATTGCTTTGAGCGTCTTGCCGGCAACTTCGGCATCAAATTCTGAATCCCAGCCATCCGATTGCGGCGACAAGATCTTGTCATCTTGTTCGAACTCCGCCGCCGAAGTGGGAACCAGCGGCAGGGTATTATCGGTCTCCGGATTCGAATTGAGTGGCGAATCCGCCGAGATGTTTGTCGAATCAGACGGTTCGGGCGATTCCGTCGGTTCGTGCCGCGAACAGCCGGGCAGCGTCACAGTTGCGACGAGCAATATTGCGGAAAAGGAGAGCCAGAAACGCATAAAAACGGACAACCAGAGGACTTGTTTGGCCAAAACGCCTCATTGTAGTCGGAAACGTCGGCGGTCGCGAGCCAAACAATTGTGCTAGAAAGTTTAGCCAATCCAGAGCGTTGATATCACTCGATCAGAAACCTACCAAACGATACAACTAGCGAACCGAAATCCCAGTGCGTTTCGTGCTGGGGGCGCTTGACCAAGTCGCGTGCCAAGCGGTCACACTTGAGTGTCGCAATAGGACAGACCGCCAAATTCGAGGCGGGACGCATTGCGAATCGAATTAGAAAGGCTGCCGTCGTCCGCGAGGAAGCATGGCCAAGATAATGGCAAACATGGCAGTGAAGAATCCAAATATCAGCAAACAGTTGATGACCAGCATGAGAGTATCCCCCTTCACGGATAAATCGACGCACGTGCATCCAACGCCGGTGAATTTACCGCGCAGCCGAGCGGACACGTAAGGTCCATTCGCTCGGCCAATTATCAACTGCCAGAAACGTCGCCGATTCATTCCGCAGATTCGGCAAAGTTTAACAGGAGGATAGGACTTGTCGGAAAACTTTCGCAGGCGCGTTCGTCCCACGACAGTTCAATTCCAATATATCCAACATAGAAGTCAGCGGAATCAAGATCGGCCTACGGAAGATACATGTCCAAAATCGTCAGGCTGTCGCTGGGCGTCAACGTCAACGCATCTGTGGCGGCCGGTAGCAAGAAAGTCTGGCCCTTGCCAAGCAACGACGGAAGCAAATTGTGCGAAGCGGAAGTGTTGCCTTCAATTACCGCCACGATATGAAAACGGTTGTCGCCGCCGACGATTACGGGCGAACGAGACGAAATGCGATCGAGCACAAATTTGTCACATTCTACCAACCGCTGGCGATTTCGGTCGACCGTCACGGGCGTTTGTGGTGACACAGGTCCGTATTGAAAGTCAATGGCGTCCAAGCCTTGCTGGATGTGCAATTCGCGAGCCTTCCCATCGGGACCGACGCGATTCCAATCAAACAGACGGTAGGTCGTATCACTGGCCTGTTGTATCTCGGCCACCAACAATCCATGACCCAAGGCGTGCACGACGCCGGCCGGAATGAAGATGCAGTCGCCCGGTTTGGGTTCGAACGAATGCAAGCACTTTTCTGCGTGGCCTTCGACCAAAGCGTTTTCGAAGGCAGTTCGATCGAATCCAGCTTGCAGCCCGGCGTAGACTCGGGCTCCGGGTTCGGCGTCCAGAATGACCCATGCCTCCGTCTTGCCTAAATCCGGCGGATCCAAACGCGCCGCCTGTTCGTCATTAGGATGAACCTGTACAGAAAGATTCTGATTCGCATCCAGGAATTTGAAAAGTAACGGAAAACCAATCCGGTCTGGCAGGCGTTCGCCAAACAATGGCTGCGGCAACTTGGTGGCCAATTCGTGAAGTGTTTTTCCTACCAGCGGACCGTTAGACACAACGCTCTGGTCTTTTCCGTGATCCACGGTTTCCCAGCTTTCCGCGTAGTTGTCTTCAACGCCAATCGGCTTGTTCAGCACGTCAGCCAATCTTCGTCCACCCCAAATGTAGCGCCGAAAAGTCGGTGCAAAACAAAGCGGGTACCAAGTGGATGATGGTGCAAGCGTCATGTTGGCCAAACTAAAATCTGTCGAGACCGATTCGTTTCCGTAAGTCTTGGTCATAAGAAGTCGTCTTTTAGGCTAGTATAGGATGGCGAGCAATACGTTTGGAACGATAGTTCTGCGAACTGGCAGAGCTGACCGCAACGAATTTACCAAGCGTGGTTGGCTGAAAGTCACGAATTTGCAGGAACTTTACGTTGTGACCAATTCGCCACAACTTCTAAGAGCTGCCGTTTTGTAATCGGCTTGGTAGCATAATCGTCACAACCAAAATGACGGCAACGATCGAATTCTCCCTGCATCGCGTTTGCTGTCAGGGCAATGATAGGGGCCGTGTAACCGGAATCTCGCAACTGCTGTGTTGCTTGGTAGCCGTCCATTTTGGGCATTTGCATGTCCATTAAGATGACGTCAAAGGGTTCGCCCTGTTCGACCTGGATTTGAACCTTTTCTATGGCCTCGAGCCCATTTTCGGCAACGGTGACAATCGCACCCGCTTTCGACATGAGATGCGAAAGCAGTCGCTGGTTATCCGGTCCGTCTTCGGCCAATAATACGCAGGCCCCCTCTAGAGAAATGCCTTGCGGTTTCCCAAAAGAGCGGGTTGCTTTTGCCGATGCTAGGGTCGGTTGATCTAGGTAGGTGACACCGTCTAGGCAGCCTGTTTCCACCGTCACCGTAAAGACGCTACCCGCCCCATATTCACTCGAAACACAGATGGTGCCACCCAACATCTGAACGAGTCGCTTGCAGATGGCGAGGCCCAGGCCCGTGCCACCAAATTTCCGAGTGGTCGAGATGTCAGCCTGGGTAAATGGCTGGAAAATCTTGTCCATTTGCTCCTGAGTGATTCCGATCCCGGAATCCGCAATCTGAATTTCTAGCAGTCCTTCTGGTGATTCTTGAGCCACCCGTGCCGCGATCTCCACTTGCCCTTGGTCGGTAAATTTGATGGCGTTTCCGATCAGGTTTAGTAGGATTTGTCGAAGCCGAGTGGGATCGGTGGTGATCGATTCGGGAATGGGGCCATCGAAGCGAACGTGCAGGCCGATGCCTTTCTCACGAGCTCGACCTTCCATGGCGGAATGCACGTCCGATAAGATCTGGACTGGATGGACCGGAATCCGTTCGACTTCTAGTTTGCCCGATTCGATTTTGGAAATATCCAATACATCGTTGATCACGGCCAGCAAGTGTTCTCCGTTACGACGAATGGCCAGCAACGCATCATATTGGGAATCGGAACCTGGTTGGCTTGGCATTTCACTCAGCAGTAGTTCGGAATAGCCCAGAATCGACGTCATGGGCGTACGAATTTCGTGACTCATATTTGCCACGAAAGCACTCTTCATTTCACTCGCGGTTTCTGCTGCCTGCTTGGCCAGTTCCAACTGTTCATTGGTATCTTGCAGTTTCTTGGCATCCGATTTCAATTGCTGTGACATGGAATTGACACCGCGAGCCAATTCGGTCAATTCGTCGCGACCGAGTGTGTTCGCCTGCAAACCCAATTCGCCGTTTCCAATTCTGCGAACCACATCACCAAGATCGGCAACGCGTTGATTCAATCGCCAAATGATGAGCGTGCCTAAAAACGACGCCAAGACAAGTGTTAACGACGCGGCCATGAACACTTGCCTGCGCAACGAACTGGTAGCCGCAAAAATCACTCGAGTTGGCTCTTGCCGCACAATGTACCAGCCCAAGTTAAAACTCTGTTCACGATCGTTCGATGACATGCCATTTCCGTTAAGTTGCGCGACCGTGACCAGATACTCTTGGTCTTCTCGCTCATCCATCACTCGATGACTTTGACACAGCCGAACCAAATCGGGATTCAGCACGGGAACTCTTGACGTTGGCGTCGAATCAAGTTTGTCTGGATTCGCGTCTCTGTCCGCGCTGGTGCGGTTACGTAGCGAAGCCATCAGTTCCAGGTTGCGTTGCAGCAGGAAAACTCGTTCGCCGCGTGTCGTCGAAGCGCCGACGGTAAGACGTCGAATCAGATCAATGTCGTCCTCCAGATTCAACACTGCCTTGAGCACGCCCAGGAATTCGCCCTGGTTGTTTTGCACGCGAACACAGATAGGCGTAGAAAAAATTCGGCAGCTTTGGTCGTAGCTTGCTTCGCCAACATAGATGCCTTTTTCTTTGGTTTCGTTCCACCAGAATTCGTCGTCCTGGCGATAGTCCGTCGTCATCCCGGTTTGCGCAATGTTCGCTCCGTAGCGGTTGGTCACAAAGATCTCGCCGTAAACTGGCGTTTCGGAAATCTTATTGAATTCATCCTGGCGGTGTTTTAGTTCGCGCGAAATGGGATGATTAAAGACGTCCACGATAAAGGGTTCGCTGGTCTTCTTGGACGAAGTAGTCCACAGGGTATCCCGCATGCGAATCAGCGAATGGGCTTCGCGAATGCCCAGTCGATCGAATTCTCGATTCGACGCTTCCAACGCGGCGATCAACGAACCGCTTTTGGCCGTTGCTAGCCAGCCGGCAATGCGTTCGTGATAGTCACGATCTAGTTCGGCCGCCAAGGCTTCA
>JAGQOZ010000918.1 GCA_020426955.1 Planctomycetales bacterium | reverse complement strand
GGTGGTTCGCACGTGATTGGCGTTGATTGGCGCAGTTCGCTGGATGTGGCTTGGGAAACCGTGGGCTACGACAAGGCAGTTCAAGGCAACCTGGATCCATGCGTCTTGCTAGCGGATCAGGAAACCATTCGGCGTGAAACTCAGCGAGTACTCCGGCAGGCGAACGGTCGCCCGGGCCATATCTTCAATCTTGGCCACGGCATTCTGCAGCAAACTCCCGTCGAAAACGCGATCGCCTTGGTAGACATGGTGCACGAATTAAGCTGCCGCTGATTCAAGATTGAATCGCCCCTGTAGCGTGCCAATAACTGCAAGACTGTCTAGAAGGCAGAGCGGGTGGTCGCGGCGCTAAGTCGCGAGTTTCACAACTGAAATACGTTCTTGACCCAAACGACCGACCTTTGGTGTTTCTTGGCTTCTCTTGTATACTCGCACCAGGCAGTTTTTTCTTATTTTTGGGCTTTGAGGGAGAGAATCTATGAAGCATCTATTTTGGGTGGCTGGCATCACGATGATGCTGGCCGTAAACGCTACGGGGCAAGTTGGCCCCGCTCCAGGTGAACCGCTGGATTTACATGACGGCGGAAACGTGGATGGTTGGTCAGGTGTCACGGCCATGTATGGTTCGGTGTTGCCTGTCGGCGAAACGGTGACTTCGGTGGATTATTACGCCGCCGATGCTCGTCAATTTGAAATTGAAAGCGAATTGT
The DNA here is from genome assembly GCA_020426955.1 of Planctomycetales bacterium. Taxonomy (GTDB): domain Bacteria; phylum Planctomycetota; class Planctomycetia; order Pirellulales; family Pirellulaceae; genus JAGQOZ01. Next base: position 1,395 of record JAGQOZ010000918.1, on the reverse strand, counting down.
ACAACTTCGTACCGTTGATCCTTCGGCAAGAAGGTGGTTCGCGCGAAAACAGTGGCGGAAGCTATTCGATTTTTGATGTCGGTCCTGTGCATGTGACGCAGGACATTGGAGTAAATTCGGTTGAATGGACCAGCATGGCCGTTCCGAATGACGGTGCCTTGTATCATCCTGGTTTCTTGCAATGGCAACAGGACGTAGACAACACGAACGGTGGTGTCGTTTCATTTGCGAACGGTACCGGTACCGGCATGGCACAGTGGGACGTCGATTCTTCGTTCTACTTTTCTGATGACATTGGCGAAGTAGAAGTGGGCTATGACTTCTTGGGGGCTGCCCCGGGGCACAGTTCGGCCGCGTTTGAAGGTCGTGAATATCAAGTCAATTTCAACATGTCTGCTTGTGACGAAACTTGCAAGACGCTAACGCCCGAACCGCCACCACCGCCCGTCGAAGGCATTGTCGGTACTTTGGACTTGGGCGACGGTGGATCCGTAGATGGTTGGTCTGGCATCACGGCCATGTACAACCATACCCTGGAACCTGGCGATACCGTGGAAGCCGTCAATTACTACACGGCAGACAATCGAGCGGGCGAAGTGGAATCGGAACTCTATAGCTTTGTGCCGATTATTGTGAAGCAAGAAGATGCGCTGGAAGCCGCAGACGGTACCAATGACGGCACTGGCTTCTTCTCTATCTATGAAGTTGGTCCTGTCCACACGCCGAACACTCCGGGTGAAAACACCTTTGAATGGGGCAGTTCGGCCATTCCGGACGATGATGCTTTGTATCATCCTGCCATGGTGCAGTGGCAAGACACTTTGGATGATTCCAACGGTGGTTTTGTTTCGTTCGCCGGCAGCGGCGGAACGGGTATGATTCAATTCAATGTCGACACTTCGTTCTATCCGGATGATTTGGAATCACTAGAACCGGGCTTCGAACTGACCGGCCTGGAAACGCATCAATCTGTTGCGAATGGACGAGAATACCAGTTCAATTTTGTCACCGGCGCCTTTGGCGGCAATTTTGATCCTTGTGACGTCAATCAAGACGGCGCGTGCGATGCCACTGACTTTGACGTTTTGGCAACCGGAGTTCGAGGTGGAGACGCGACGGCTGATTTGAACGACGATGGTTCGGTCAATTCGGGCGACTTGGGTTACTGGGTCAACGATTTGATGAACACCTATTTCGGAGATTCCAATCTAGACGGCGAATTCAACAGTTCGGACTTTGTCGCGGCCTTCACCGCCGGCAAATACGAAACTGGTAATTCAGCCACTTGGGCCGAAGGTGACTGGGACGGAAGCGGATTTTTTGACAGTTCCGACTTTGTGGCTGCCTTCACTGACGGTGGGTTCGAAATTGGACCTCGTGGTGGAGTCGCTGCGG
>JAGQOZ010000917.1 GCA_020426955.1 Planctomycetales bacterium | reverse complement strand
GTGATCTTGTTAGGCGAATTGACCAACGGATGTTCAATTTCCAGAATCGTCACCTTGGAATCTTCCTGGCTGACTTCTTCCGGATAGGCTCCCATTTGATACGGATACGGGCCGAAATTGTGGTCAAATTCAGGCGTTTGATATTGGACAATCAGTACTCCGCCATTATGAACGTACTGCAACAACCGGGCGTTATGCGCGCGAAGATCTTCGCGCACCGCGTACGCTCGGCAACCGACCACAACGACATCTAACTCGGAAAGATCACCGCTCGCCAAATCAGCAGACGTCAACATCACCGGCGTCACACCTAACGGCGCAAGCGCCGGTGCCACGTCATCGCCCGATCCAGCAATGTAACCAACGCGAGGTGAACCGAGTAATTCAACATCAGCAACCTGAACGGTGTGCGCTGCGTCCTTGAAGATATTCACACGCCCTAAGTCTCGAGCGGTCACGGTCTTAAATCCCGACGAAAACCTATCGCCCTCGGATTCAGCGAACGCGGTCAAGGCATACGATTGCGTGGACAGGCCATCGGGAATGCTGACTTCGAACAACACGGTCGCTTCGTCACCCTCGCGTGCAAATTCGACCACTGCTTGCGACGGTGTGCAGTTCCAACCATCAGGCAAATTCAACGTCACCACTGCACTTGTCGGCGTTTTTCGCGAACTGCGGACGACCACGGGCAGTTTGTATTGCGAATGGCTGCGAGGAATAATCCCTGCGTCGCTGGAAAAACCCACGCTCAATGCCGGAGCAACCGTTAGCGGATACTGCACCAGACCGAATTCAGGATGACGGATGCGAGTTTCCACGACGGTTGCCAGTTCGATCCGCTGGCCGGCAATCACAACCGGCAATACAACTTGAAACGGCGCCGGCGGTAGCGGTCGCTGGTGGCTATTCGGTTGAATCGTGTACATGGGCTGCGAGATACTGGTGCGAAACCAATGTGGACGCGTCGGTGGTGCCGTGATCTGCCACGCATCGATCTTCATCTGGTGAATTTCGCCCGCAGGAATGTCAGTCGAATCCGATCCGTCTACAATTCGCTGTACGTCGGCCTGCATGACGACAACCTGGTCCGCGTGTATGGCAAGTTCGCCTTGATTCGCCAAACGAATATGCAACTGCATGGACTCGCCACTCACCGCATGATTAACTTCACTTCCTTCTGCGGACGTCACCCAGGCCGATAGATCTAGACCTGCTAACGCAATGATGGCATCCTGAATTTTGCGTTCCACAAGATCCAAATCTCGCCACACGCCCGATGCAAACTTGGCGTCATGCGTTTGAATGGTTCGCAACGCCGACAATTGCTTGGCCAACGTTTTGACGGCATCCGTACGACTACTCAGAATTCCGTTGACGTGAAGCTTTCGCAATTCTGCGTCGATGCTTGCCAATAGGGCCTTGCTGTCTTGCAGCGCCGCAACGTCTTCAACAATGGATGGTAGCGAAGTATCGACGCCGTCGAAGAGCGATTCCTCGCGATCCGGCAAGTCACCTTCTTTGCTCTGCTTGACCAAACGGTAATACGAATCACGCGGCCCTGGGGCGCCCGAGTGGCCGCTGATTCCTTGCGATCGCTGAAATCCTAGGCCGAATCTGGCAATCTGAGCATACGAACGTCCGATCACAGGATCGAATGTTCCCGTCGGCAGCACCACCGTCCAGTCGTTTTCTCGCAACCTAGTTTGTACGTACAACTTCTTGACTTGCCACGGCTGATAGCCTTTCTGCATTTGTTCCGGAAATTGATTTGGATCTGCGGCGGCATCAAAGGCCAAGCGACTGATCACCCCGGCCATCTGATGATGACCATGTCCGTCTCGAGCATTCCCCGCAAAACGGCTCAGTATCACCGTCGGTCGTTCTCGGCGAATGACTTCCACCAAATCTTCCAGAATGGGCGTTCCCTGATTCCATTGTGTCATGGCTTCATTCAGGGTCTTCGAGTAACCGTAATCAGCAGCCCGCGAATAGAACAGCTCCACTCCGTAATAGCTGGCGGCCTTTAAGTGCTCCAGAGCTCGAAGCGCGCCTAGATCATCAAAGAAGTGCGACGAAATCAAGTTCGCACCCCCTTCTCCTCGCG
>JAGQOZ010000916.1 GCA_020426955.1 Planctomycetales bacterium | reverse complement strand
CGTCGATAGAACCGGACGACTACGCCGAAGGTAGCAGTGTGGCACACGCCATTTCCGGCGTCACGCTGTCCGCAGCCAACTTCCGCAACACGCCCACGTCGGATGTTACCGCCGTCACGGAAACGTTGTCGTCTACCGGTACCAAGGCGTTTGGAAATGATCAGGGCACGGCTTGGACCAACACACACCGTTTGCGAATGGACTTTGATTCGCCGGTGTCGTTTGTTTCTGTAGATGTCATTGGCAGCCGATCGTCCAGTGAATCTGCGATCATTATTGGTTACGATTCCGAAGGTCGTCAGTTGGTTGGCGCACAAAGCGAAGGCTTGTTTGAAGGTGACACGGACACCATTTCAATCTCTCGTGCCGAAGCCGACATTTCCTACGCCATTGCCTACACGGTTTCCATTGCCGTCGACGGTACGGCGCGTTTTGACAATCTGCAATTCGATGGACTGCTTCAAGAACCGACTGCTGCGTCTGGTTCCACCGGTGCCTATTCGTTTGGTCCTTTGGCTAACGGAGCGTATGACGTTCGAGTCGACACCAATGCCGGTGAATCGATAACCACGCCTGCCGCTGGATTTGTTTCAGTCACGCTGGACGCTCCGTCTGAAAACGCGAATTTGAACCTGGGCATCTCGTCCGAATCGGTTAGCACTTGGCACAATGCCGCTTCGCCGATGGACGTTAATAACGATGGCTTCATCGTTCCGTTTGACGCCATTTTGATTATCAACGAATTGAACGGTCCGCAACATAGTGATAGCGTCACCGGCCAGCTGGATACTCCGCCGAATCCCGTGCCGGCGTTCTTTGACGTCAACAATGACGGCTTTGTAGCACCGATTGACGTGATCATGATCATCAACTATCTGAACGCAAATCCGGCGGCCGGTGTGGCTGCCGTTGCGGATCAGGCCGGAGACGAATCCATTGCGGATGCGGCAGAAGGCGAAGCTGTCGTTGACAGTCACGTTGCTTCGGCCGTCCTATCACAAGATGTCAAACGCAACGTCGCCGCCTCAATGGACTTGGCATTTGCTGATATCGACACCGATCCACAGCCTGGCAAACGTCCGTTCTGGTTGTCCGAATAATTGCGACGCTATTGAATTTCACTTAGAACGATTGATTCGTTCGCTTCGCATCATCTCGAGCCGTTTCGCTGACGCACAGCGGAACGGCTTTTTTTATGGGCTGGCACACGATACTGCCACCAGTCGACCGTTGGCAATGCGAAGATAGTCTTCCATCGCCATCACAAATGATTCGGTCAACAGGCCAGCGTTGAAAGCAATTTTTTGGTTGGCCAGTATTGCTTCGTCCACATACAGATCGAACGGCAAGATGGGATGACCAAAGGGAGGCACCGAGCCCGGGACCAAACCGGTCCGTTCCAGCAATTCTTGCTGACTGGCAAATCGCAATTTTTTCACCTCAAATGCTTGCTTAGCCAATCCGGAATCCAATTTGCGGTGCGCCGGCATGACGACCAATCGAAACTGATCGGCCGCTTTCAGTAGCAAAGCTTTTCCACCAATTTCCAGTGGTTCCGAACGGGCTTTTGCCGATTCTTCCGATGTCAACGTTGGTTCGTGCTGGACTTGCCGAAACGGCACTTGCAAATCTGTCAGCCACTGACGCAATCGTTGATTTACTTCGGATGAACTCACGGAAAAGGAGCTTTCTGTTTTGGCGATCAAATGATTGTCAGCTAATATTGTAACTGTTGTCATGACCTGATTGTGCACGAGCATCAAAATTCACTGCGAAGGGTATAAAGAGTCGATTCCCTTTGGTTTCAACGCGTCTTACCGAATGCCGTCCATGCCACTCTACTACCGATACTCGAGATCCTTGAACAGACTTATTTGCGGCCTCGCCATGTTGTCGTTGTGGGTGGGCTGCACCGGACGAGAGCGGCCAACCGAGACTAACGTGCGGCCCGCCATCGGGTTATTCGAAACACCAACGATCCCACCGCAACGCGAGTGCTGGTACGCCCACTACATACAGGGTTCCAAAATCGGGCAGCGCCACTTTACAGTTCATTCGTTGGAAGATGGCCAGGTCGTTCGAATCACCGCCCAAGACATTTTGGAAACTAAACG
>JAGQOZ010000915.1 GCA_020426955.1 Planctomycetales bacterium | reverse complement strand
TTTGGCCGGCTCGTGCGTCAGCGACGCGAGTACTGCAGCGCGATTCCAACGCGGTGACGACCGGCCCAAGTACACAGGCTCTGGCAGCCTGCCCTTTTTTGTCAGAATCTCACACTGACGTTGTGAAATCTGCAGGTACTCGCTCACCTGCTTTTTCGTCATCCATTCCGGTAGTTCGTCCGGGTGGCGTCGGTCGTGTCGGCTTGCTGCTGTTGTCGTAACGCTGATCATCTACTTATTCCTCTTCGGTACAGGGCAAAAAAAAACGCGGAAACATCCCGGCAATGATTGCCAGGCTTGTTTCCGCGCGGTTCACGGTGTTCTGATTGTGATTGCTGAGCGCTCCCGATGCACGATAGCGCCAACAAGAACCAATACGCCAACACCAATGCGAAACGGTGACACAAAATCTGAATTCTTTCGAATTTGTTCAAACGAATGCCACCGGAGTTGAAACACGAGTAACGGAAGAACGTGTCTGACTTGCCATCGGACGGCTTTGCAGATGAAATGCGCCGACGATCGTTCAACACTAATAGGCCCGACCGATGCCGGAACGAATCAAGATAGTATGCCCTGAATGCTCTGCGAGTTTATCAGCAACCCCGGAGAAAGCAGGACGCCGTCTACGATGCCCGAAATGTGGTTCGGTCGTTCTTGTTCCGCCTATAGATGGGAATCTCGAACCGCATCAATCGTACGACATTCAACCTCATGTGCTGCGAGACGCCACTGAAGCCGCATCTGGTCGGTCCGATGCAAAGAGTAATCGGAATGATGGTCTGAACACATGGAGACCAGCACCGCCAATTCCTACGCTCACCGGCAACCATTGTCCGGAGTGCAACAAAGACCTCAACGTCTTAAGTCACGATGCCGGACGACGGATTGCTTGTCCGAAGTGCGGGATTGAACTAAATGTGCCAGAGATCAAGCGCCCTTCGAAATGGTCTAGCTTCGTATTCCGAATACGTGATGCTGCCAGCTGCCTATTCAGTCGAAAATCCCTCGGGGTGCCAATGTTCACTTTGGGACTTTTCGGTTGGTTCGCGTGTTTTGACAGAAACAACCATCTTGATAAATACTGCTATCCCTTGATCGTCGTGATGGGTATCGGTCTATACAACACCGTAGTCTCAAGAACATGGTGGCCAAAACTGACTGCGGCAGTAATTGGAGCGGCCACTGCGGCAGTTCTATACTATTCTGCAATCAACGATACGTACTGTATCAGCTGGGTGGATGGCAGTAACTCATATCACCAAGAGCACTTGCGTTGGTCTGGAAGAATAGTGTCAGAATCGATATTTGTTTACGAGTCCCCTGAACATGCAGCATCACATGGACCGCCCCAGTTTCATGCAAAGGGGCCAATCGCGGGAACGGGAAAACGGCACGGCCAATGGTGCTTTACCACCTACCTCAACGAACTCCCATATTGGGACAACGAAACTGTGTTTTACTGGTACGGCGAGAGAATTTCGGAAGGCGAATGGCACCTCCGCAATGACAAGTGAATTGGCCGTCAATTCAATGGATTCAAACGGAGCGCAGCGTAGTTTTAGTTTGTACTTTCCGGAATTTTTCCGTGCAAAAAAATGCGGCGGGCGATCCCCCGCGCGGGTTTGAATTCACTGTACGGAAGTACCTTTTCGTTTTTTAGAGGTAACATTCATCGCAAACCATGCGAAATGATGTGGAGCCATGCGAAGAAAAAACTGTCCACCAGTGGACAGTTTATTTTCATCAGCCCCGCTTTGCACTAAGTGGCGTATCGACCGTCCGGCAAAATTCGTGCTTGTCCAATGGCGACAAGTGTGTCGAGTAGTTCTTCTACGGTGTTCGCTTTGGCGCCTTTGAATTGTTTGGCAACTGCGGCGGAGGTACTCGGGGCAGACTGTTGTTGCAGTATCTGACGAACGGCGGCCACTTGCTGAGGCAGCGTTTTTGGCCACGGGGTTTTGGTGGCTTTGGATGTAGCGGCTTTGGTTGTGGTCTTCTTTTTCTTCTTGCCCTTTCCGGAAGTATCTTCTTCTGAATCGTCGTCGTCGGAATCGCCTTCGAGTTCCAGTTCCGCTTGAACGGCGGCTTTGCCTCCGGTCGGGTTTTGGAATT
>JAGQOZ010000914.1 GCA_020426955.1 Planctomycetales bacterium | reverse complement strand
CATCAGAAAACAACACATCAGCATCGTGGGCAAACGCATCTAAGTATTCCTTGTTTTGAAGAGTGCAGAGAGTACAGCGGCTTGGAGGCTCGGTTCAATACTTGGGAACCGTCGGGTCAATTTGTTCTGACCAAGCGTCAATTCCACCGGTCATGTTTTGTACATTTGGAAAACCCTGCGCCAGCAACCATTCGGTCACTCGCAAACTGCGTCCGCCGTGATGGCAATGAACTACAATCAAGGATTCGCGATGTGGTTCCAACTCGTTGATACGAGCGGGAATGTCGTTCATCGGTATCAGCATCGAATTCGGAATGTTAGCCGTGGCGTGTTCCGCCGGAGTGCGACAATCCAGCAGCAAAAAGTCGCTCTTTGCGTCCAGCATGGCCTTCACTGCTTGGACATTGATTTCAATGTTTTGCATGGCGTTTGAATCACTAAGGGTAAGGAAGAATGAGAGCGTGATGAATTGCAAGAATGTATCACGAATTAGCAAAGCGTTTGGTTGTCGCGAACAAAAAAACGGTTGCTCGTGCTGAGACGAGCAACCGTTTTATATTTTCTTAAACGAATGAAGCGAATCGCTTACAGTTGCGATTGGTCAACGATTTCGTTACCGCCTCGCGTAACTAAGCGGAAGTAAACCGTAGGATCAACCGAATCCGGAATCGCCTTGGTGTGGGCGTCGGCAAACGAATGGATTACCACCCCACCGCTGTGGTCCGAACTTGGACCAAAATCAACATCGACGTCCCATTTGAATACGCCTGAAAGAGCATAGGGAACGTCTGTGACTTGCGTGTTCCCTGTTAGCAGGTGGTTACGACCGTAGTTCAACGCCGTGCGAACACCATCCGGTACACCCAAGCTGCCATCAGACTTGGTTTCCAATACCATCGATTCTCCCAGTTCCGGCGGGAAGGCCAAGGCCCAAGCCGATTGGCCAGAGTACCAAGACGAGTATACTTCGTGCTTGGATTCTGCGACCAGGATGGTCTTAGAACCACCGTCGGTGACGTCGCTCATGCGAAGTCCCTTCGAGTCGTTATTGAACTTGCCAATCATGATACCACCGTAAGTGGCTTCATAATCGCGAGCACCAATTCGAGAACCGCCCCACAGTGTACCGGCCATAGCAACGTAGTTGCTGCCAGCTACTTCGGCGTCACCGCCTAAGTCGTAATCAAACGCGGCAATTTCTTCACCACCAAAGCTCGGGCATCGCATGATGTCCAGCGGAATGGTGCTGAAGTGATTTTCAACGTTGCCAGTGGCGCCAGGAACCAGAGTAGGATCAAAAGCGACTCGATTGAAATTCTGGCTAACGCTTTTCAATTGGTCGTAAACACCTTGTTCTTCAATGTATGGCAGAATTTGGACAACCCAGCTGTAGCCATCGTAATTCGGTCGCACGCGGCCACTGTCGTTGTAAAGAGCTCCTGCAGACGCACTCCCTGGGTCGACTTGACCCAAGCTGCCTCGACCAACTGCTCGTGGCGGAGCCAAGTTAGCCAACGGGAATCGCAGGAACGCACTTTCGTGGTTCAAAACGGCGTGTGCCAATTCACGAGCATTCTTGATGCAAGTGTTTCGGCGAGCTGCTTCACGTGCGGCGTTAATAGCCGGCAACAGAAGCAGAACCAAGATGGCGATAATCGCAATTACCACCAACAGTTCGACAAGGGTGAAACCTCGTCTTTGTTTGGATCTAGGCATGTAGAACCTCCCACAATAGAAATAATAAAAAATGAGACAGATGTCGCCTCTCTGTTCGACCCACGACAATCAAACTTGCCAAAGAATAAGGAAAAATAAGAATTGGCTAATCTGACTTGCCGCGACGTTTCGAAATAGGCATACCTATTCCTTCGGTAGTGATTTAATCCGTTATGAACCCCATCGTCAATAGTTTTGTCATAAGATTGTGGCTGAAATCGCCGTAAACGCCATTGGTATAGTTACTTAGGGCTACTTCGGGTGCCATTAGAGTTTCACACGTAAGCCAAATGTGACCAGCAGGTTGTGGAGTCTTGAATGCCATTAACCAACCGCGAATTTGCCGTTCAGGTGGTAAAGCAGTTAGTCGAGGCTGGGTTTACGGCTTATTGGGCCGGCG
>JAGQOZ010000913.1 GCA_020426955.1 Planctomycetales bacterium | reverse complement strand
CTGCGCCTTGGGCCACGCCGTGCGACTCGATCGACGCTATCGATTCATCCTCTGCCAGTGTTGGTGCCAAGGGTTCTTCGCCGGGCTCCACCGGGACATCCATTTCCTTTTCGTTTGGGTTCGAGCCAACTTCATTGAGGGATTCCCCTGGACGAGTTCTAGGCTTGGGTTTCCGTTTGTGCTTTCGTTGCAAGCCGTAATCGTAGAAATCGCTATCTTCTGCCATTGGACACAAGCTATCAGATGCGGAAATCGGCCTGAACGCCGAGTAGGAATTTGAGTACACTGGGGAGTTCACATCCTTTTACACTATTCGACCGATTCGAGCCATCGATGCCTCAAAAGAAGTCGCCTCGCAAGGAGAAGGTTCTCGGCGATGAATCCGCCAGGGCCGAAGCCGAGGAAACGGTTTCTAACAGCTCTGAGATTCCTGGTGCAATCGAAGCGAAGTTTATCGATTTGATCGACTACCTGGAGGAGAATTGCAGTTCCGTTCAAGTGCGATGGGTAGCCACAACAGTAGAAAAAGCAATTATCAATGCTGTGGAAGGTCACTCTTCAACCAAGCGGATGGCGGAAGTATCAGGCGAGATTGTGGAGCAGCTTGTTGGATGGACAAGTGCCGGCGAACTCGTGGCCGGCGTCCTGGTTTCCCTTTGTTTCCAAATCGATAGTTGCTTTTCGGACACTGCGTCGTCCTTCTTTGGCAAGAAGGATTGGCAGCCTATCGAAGCTGCAGTACGCGAATTGAGTCCAGATTTTACTAAGGGGGCGATTGGTGGCACAATCGAAGGGTCAAGTTTCGCACGGATCAAAATGTCACCAGGCACGGAGCCCAACAAGCAAATTACAGCGTCGCAGTTGCTTGAGCTCTTCGCCTCAATGAGCGGCCCTGAAAAACGAAAGTTCCAACAGGAATTGGCGAAAGAGAATTTTGGTGATGAAGACACTGAGTTCGCACAAGCGACGATCGAAACCGAGCGGCCACAGCAGTTGGTGACAACCGAGGCGGCTGCGTATCTGGGCATTACTTCCAGCTTGTTGCGACGCTATGCCAGAAAGGGACGTATTGCTAGCTGCCCGGCAACGATTATGGGAATCGAAACACGTCTGTTCGATATCGACGAACTTGATCGGTTCCTGTCCGAAGAGCGGTCCGTGGGACGCCCCAAAAAAACCGATTGAAAAGGGGTTGATTTTGTACCGAGGTTCGGTACTATAAATCCATTGACCGCAAAACAGTCCATTCCAGGACTGCTTGCGGTAAACAGAGCTTCGGTTGAACCAGCGAACCGATCCAAGCCAGAAGCGAGTAAGGTCATTCTAGCTTAACGGTAGACCATTTAGCGGTCAACTTCTCAACCAGCTCTTTTGGTTCCGGCTGCAAACTCAATCTGCAGCGTCAATTGGATCTCCCAAAAAATACCTCTGCAGGGGTGTTTCTGCGGGGAAAGTACGCGCCGTCGGACTTTGTCTGACGCGAGATCCGTCCGGATCAATCACCAAAAAAAGGGGAACGGTAATGAGCACAACCAAGGTACGAAAGAGATGCCTGCGCCCGGCCGACGTCATCGATTCGATCAACAAACTGAATCGGCAACGTCAAGCGCTTCGCTTCGAGATTCTCGATCTCGTCGAGGATGGACATGGCGAGGGTTCAGATCAGGTGCAGTCGTGTGTTCAGAATTGTATTGCGATCGAGGATGAATCAGAAGAGCTACAGCTGCAGTTGGCAGAGTTCTTCATCACAAGTTACTCGGTTCGCGCTTCAAAGTCACAGATTCAATTGCTCCGCCGACTGTTCGGCGAAGACTAATCACACCACTAACGATAAGGAACGATGCAATGGTGAGCCTAAACTCAACACTGAAGAGCGGAAAAGCAAACGAGATGGTCGAGGAAACTCGATTGCGAGTGATCGAGCTAATCGAAGAGAACATAGGTGAGGGAGTTTCCTTTCGCCTGGCAGCTGCAGCGCAAGCTGAATCACTGAATAGCTTGATTCATGAAATTCAAAGTAACGTCTTGGAAAGATTGCAATGGCGAGACGCGCAGGTTGTGGAGTTCCTAGTTCGGGCACCTGGAGCTATTCACGTACTCAAGAACGCAGATGAGTTC
>JAGQOZ010000912.1 GCA_020426955.1 Planctomycetales bacterium | reverse complement strand
AACAGCCAGGGGATCGAGTCCGCCCGACAACAAGCACACTCAATGACCCCGATCGTGAAATCCGCCCCAGTCCAATCAGTCCAGGCCCTGCGGCCGGCGAGGAACGCTCCATCGAAGCTGGTAAACAGATGGAAGGAATAGTGGGCCAACCACATCCCCAACGCGACCGGTATGAGCGACGGCGCAAAGCACGCGATGTTTCGCTGAATCGTTCGTTTAGAAGTTGTTAGCCCGTTGAGTCGGTTGCTGGCCCAGCTGATCGCGAGAATCAGTAGTAGAGGGATCACGACGGTTCCCAGCAACCATCCGCCTGTCATGACTGGCAAGCGTCCAATACCAAAGTAAGCGACGAAGGAAGCTTGTTTGGCAATGACAGGTGTGGTCATCCAAGCTGCGTTGACGAGGGCTGCCACGAACAAAATGGCTATCAACGCTGCGACATCAATCCGCTCGTTGTGGCGACCGATCTCAGACCGCTGCCGATCGTCTGCCAGTTCTGTTGTGCGACTGATGGCCACCAAGGTGACGTTGTCGTGTGGGCAGGCCGCCACACAATCCATGCAGAAGGTGCAATCCATGTTGCTGTATTTCGTGGGCTGGAACAATTCTGTTTGGCAACCTGGCGTCCGTAAGGTCCCTCGGATGCACTCTCTTGTTCGACATTCGGCACATCTGCTGCTGCTGGCGATGGCAACTTGAGCGGGCGAGAATAGCGACTGCACGAAATTGAACTGTCCGATTGGACAGACAAACTTGCAGAACGGCGCATCGACAAAAACAGCGTCGAAGAGAAAAGCGACTGCGAAATATCCGAGTGTAATCAGCGCCGTTACGAGTGGCCGGTCCCAGAGCGAAAATGCTTCGTAGGACCAGAAGAACAGCATCAACAACAAGATTGCCAGCCACTTGTTTCGCAGGCAAAGCGGCCAACGGGTTGTTGGGGAAAACGTTTGCTTGGCGAGAGTTCGCAGCGCGGTGAATGGGCAAATCATGCAAAAGAAGTTGCCGCCTAGAACCAGGGTGATGACCAACAGCCCACGCCAATGAATCCACGGCAAAACGCCGGCTAGGTTGAGCGACGAGACTTGTGGGCCTGTGAGCCCGTCAATAACTACAACGCCAGCCAAAAGCACCATGACCAGCCGCAGGGGACGCCGCACGTGCAGAGCAAATCGCGTGGCGAAACGTTCCGAGCGTTCTGCATGCTTGGTGGCCGCAGGTCGTGTGAGGAGAGCCCTGGCAGCTACCGTTGCCAGGGGTTGATTGGAACGCTTCCTGCGGTTTCGCGAGTCGGCACGTTGGGTCAAACTACTTTCGGCGGATATCTGCTCGCTGACGACGTAGAGCATCGCGATCAAGAAGGCCCCAGCCGTCGGCACCCACATGATCGCTCCCGCTAAGGACTGGTCGGTCAGTGGGGCAAGTCCCCAAACGTTTGGTACCGCGTCGTAGTGTGAATACAAAACTTGTGGAGAGAAGGTCAGGATCGCCGCCAGCGCAGAACCTTGGATTCCGGCAAGAAAAAGATACGGAACGAGCGCCCATCTGGGCCCCGTCGAGCGAGATGGGTACGGTTGAAAAACCGGCCACCAAAACAGCAGGGAAGTGGCCAAGAAACAAGCATGTTCGACACGGTGCCAGTATCCTGATTGCAACGCAAGTTCGTACAAAAGCGGTACATGCCAAGCCCATAGCATGACAGTAAACAACACCCACGTCGTTGTCGGGCGAACCAAGCATGCGAGCAGGCGACGTATCGGTTTCCAAGTGGCAAACGGCGTCACCCAGGCCTGACGAAACGCTCGCGGAAGTCCCGCAATTAGCGGAAGCGTTGGAGCGCCATATAGCAGCAGCGGTGGAGCCACGATCATCAACAATAAGTGCTGAACCATGTGAGCCTGCAGCGAAAACGCCGCAGCGACGTCCAGCGGGGACTGCAGTGCAAATAGGATTGTGATCAAACCAACGACGAAACATAACAAGCGTTGGAGAGGAAACCGAACCTGGCTGCGATGCTGGAACAGTAACCAACCGCGAGTGTAGACCACACCGATGATCGCCAGCCAGATCACGGTTGCCGGTGTCAAGTTCCAAGACTTCAGCAACATGCCCCAGTCG
>JAGQOZ010000911.1 GCA_020426955.1 Planctomycetales bacterium | reverse complement strand
CGGCCGCGGCATCCACCGAGAGCGTGCCGTCGACAGGAACGATATAGCTATCCTCGCTGGCCACGGGCGCATCGGGCTGACTGTTGACTGTGATTGTCACGGTGACGCTATTCGAGTCAACAGAGCCGTCGTTAGCGACGTAAGTGAAACTGTCGGTACCGGCAAAGTTGGCATTCGGTGCATACTGGAACGAGCCATCTGCATTGAGCGTTAGCTGACCATTCGTGGGAGGCGTTGCGACAACGGCGGTGAGCGTATCACCATCGTCGTCGGTATCGTTGGCCAGAACGCCGGTCGCTGCCAAGACGTCAAGAATCGTATCTTCGCTGATCGTATAAGAATCGGCAACGGCGACCGGGGCCGTGTTGACCATGATGGTGACGGTCACCGGATCGGAGACCGTTGTGCCGTCACTCGCAGTGTAGGTAAATGAGTCCATCCCGTGGAAATTGTTGTCGGGGGTATAGCTGAACGAGCCATTGGCGTTGAGTGACAGATTCCCATGGGTAACTGATGACGATAAAATCGCTGTGAGTGTATCGCCATCGACATCGGTGTCATTGGCCAGCACGCCATTGGCGGCATTGATCGTTAGGGTCTGATTGACCGACGACATGTAGCTTTCGGGCGCTGCCACAGGTGGATCGTTGGTGGACGCCACTAGTAGCGTGACTGTAGCGACGAGCGAATCGACGGTACCATCGCCTGCGATGTAGGTGAAGCTATCGGTACCATGAAAGTTTGCTTCTGGCACATACACGAACGAACCATCGGCCTGAAGCGTTAGCGTCCCATGGTTTACGTCCTGCAGAGGATTAATGGCTAGAGTACTCGGATCCTCGTCCTGAACCCAAATATTGACACCAGGTTGTACCGTTGCAGGTGTAACGATGTCTCCATCGGTATCATTGGACAACACCCCAGCTGTTGGACTTACTGTCAACGTATTATCTTCGTCAACAGCATAGCTATCAGAAACAGCTACTGGCGGCTGGCCACCAATGATCTCTATTTGGTAGTCCTCTACTTCGCCGCCGATTCCTATTCCATTCGTAAGCAAGCCGCCGATTGTACTAAGACGGAAGCGTGCTGTAGTGAACCCAACGACTGCGCCGACAGGAGTCTGGATATCAAACAAGTTGACACCTGCATGCACTGGCGTACTCGTGGTAAAGAGACGTTCGTTGGCATCAGCAAAGTCACCGTCTCCATTCCAGTCGATCCAAGCATCCAACATCCCTGCGCCAGTCGCTACAACCGAGATGGGTACCGGATTCGACGCCGAGTTGAATGGGGCTCCAAACGAGACTCCGTCTTCATCGTCGCCAATGATCGTCACAGCCACTCCAGCTGCTGTTGGGGCACCGACGCTCACCATGCCAAGCTGCAGGTGACGCGCGGCGATTTCTGCATTGACGGCCGCGGCTAGCGCGGTCGCCACATCGAATGCAGTCGCAACCGACAAGTCCACGTCGACAGCAACGTTCCCGCCTGTGACGGCGGTTAGGGTTCCTGCTGGATCCGTATTGTTCAGTTCAAAGGTTACAGAGTTCCCAGAACCGTCAACGATGGTCATCGTTTGACCGTCCGCCAGAGCCGCGACCGAATCTGGAATGATGACATCGACATTTCCCACGGGCAACCGACTAATTCCAGGCGCTGCACTGAGATCAACTTGTTGTTCTGCTCCACCGCCAAGACTGACGAGTGGACCGTTTGCAACTGCGATCAGGGCGGTCAATTTGCCATCAAGTACCGCCTGGTTGACTGCCGAGGCAATAGCTGCTGCCACCACAATGTCGGAATCACCGGCATTAAGATTGATGATGACTTTGTTTGGTGCAGGCACCGCACTCGCATCGAGATCAATCTCAAAAGTAACTGGGCTAAACGGACGTTGCGCCACATCCGTAATGACGAACGACTGTCCGTCGAGTCCAGCCGCTGCGCTAACCAATAGCGTCGCAGGTCCCGCGGTTCCCTGCGTTACACCACCAACTGCACCGAGTGTACCTAAATCAACGTGAGCATCCGAATCGTCACCGTCGACCGCTTGGGTAGGCTGCCCATCCACTTCGGAATCAGCGAACGCACCCAAAGCTAACAATGGATAGTCGAC
>JAGQOZ010000910.1 GCA_020426955.1 Planctomycetales bacterium | reverse complement strand
GGTTCACAGCGACCACAGGTGACGCATTGCCGCGCGACGGAAAATGGGGAAGACGGGTTCTTCTTCTGTTGGCGAGTTCGAGGTGGTGTGGCCGAAGGAAATTGGCTGGAGAACAACGGCGGCTACGGCATGTCCATTGGCCACAAAGATAGTGACAATTTTGTGCGGCACAATACTATCATCGGCAACAAGATGGGCGGCGTCTATTGGCGTAACGAAGCCGAACCAATGGCCGCGCACCGAAATCTATTCGAACACAACACGGTTCGCAACAACCACGGCGCAGGCCTGTTTGTCGACGGGGCAACTCGTGGTACCGTCATTCGCAACAACACGATCGAAGATACGGGCAGTTCGAACCAAGCCATTGGCATTCGCCTGGGAGAAAACGTGGGCGACGTCGTTCTGGAAGACAATCGCGTGACAGCGCGACAAACTCTTGTGGACGAACGCACGAACAAAACAGATGCGTCCAAGTAAAACGCGACTCGTAGTCCCGCCTTCAGGCGGAAAACAGAATGCAAACTCGATTCCGCCTAAAGGCGGGACTACGAACAAATAGGGCTACGAACAAATAAGACGAGTTACAAATAACACGACGTACAAATTTCTCGTTCCGGAAATGAAAATTGATGAACACAATTCGAACGGAAACACTCTGGATACTGGTTCTTTGCTGTGGCGTCTTGGTGTCAGGAAACAGGTCTTTTGCACAGCCGTCACCGGTCATGATCGGTTCGCCCACTCGGTATATGATCGACGTCCAGCGGTATCGGTTTGATTGGCCGAATGTCCAGAACACGGCCTTTTATCCTATTCCGCAGGACCGAGTGGATCGAGCGGCCTACATGAAGTCGATCAATGCTATGCAGCCGGAACGCATTGCGGAAAATCCAAATCGAGGTATGGATGGCCCTCGAGCGTTCATGCCGGTTTTGGCCAAGTTTGTGGAAACGAGCGAACCCAAGTGGGCAGATGCGTGCCGCAAAATGTTGGACGCGTTTCATATCGAAATGCAACAACAAGTGGCGCAGCACAAATGGTTCTGGCAATTCGAACATCCAGCCGCCTTGATTCCGTTGTACCGCAAGTACCTGATGGAAGGCGGTCAGCTAGACCAGGATGACCAGCGGTTTCGCGATATGTGGCTGTATTATTGCCGCAACTTGCATGTGTGGGATTCCGAACCGACTGAATGGCGAGGTGGTTGTCATCGGTCGATGCCGGAAGCGTACGCCAAAGGCCTGGCAGCGCAGTGGTATCCGGGTATTCCAGAAGTAGAACAGTGGCAGCACTATTCGCAATTGGTGTTTCACGATTTTTGGAAAACCAAGGACGTCCCACAGAACGACACCGGTTACATGATGGGGCCGCTGATTATTCTGATTTGCGGTGGTGATCAATGGACAGGTAACGACCAAGTCTATCAACATCCGGAAATCAAGCGACTATGGGATCGATTAGCGGTCGAAGTCGGACCGGACGGCTTGATCAATCCGTACGGACCTAACGGCGGCTGGAACAGTACCGCCGATTATCGCGTTGCCATGCTGGAACGCTTGGCAGCCAAAACCAAAAACGGCGAATATCGTTTTGCGGCTCACAAACTGTTCAACTACCTGCGCTATCAATCGCCAACGTTGGATTCTCATTCGTACCAAATGGACGAAGGTTCCGGTTGGCTGATTGCGCTGGCGTACTTGTTCGCAGATGATTCCGTGACACCCGTCAAGCCTACCGATCAATCATTGTGGACCAAGCGAACCGAAGCCATCCGTATTCCTCACACCGACAAAACGCTGACAGAACGACTATTGGGGAATGCCGATGCACGAGAAAACTTCGGCCATATCTGCTGCAGTTGGTACATGACCGGCAAGCAATGGCCGGACAAACTGATTCTGCGCAGCGGCTGGAATGCTGGTGACCTGTTTGCCTTGGTGGAATTGCACCCCACTAGCTTTCCCGCAAATCCAGGCGGCATCATGGGCCTGAATCGTTGGGCAGCACCCTTCACGCAGATTGTGACCAGCAAAGGAGCGTCGGTGGAAAACCGGCTGATGATAGAAGACGTGAACCAACAGGCCAAGCGTCAATTACATCCAGATAAACTTCGTATTGA
>JAGQOZ010000909.1 GCA_020426955.1 Planctomycetales bacterium | reverse complement strand
GAGTAAACCGACGATGAAACCGTTGATCCTAATGGCGATACTGCTGTTTTCCGGGTGTGCAGCGAAGAGCTCTGACTCGATCTCCCGATGTGACGAATTCGTTAGGCGACACGAATTAATTTGCAGAACGGTCGATATTCCAATTGACCTGCCACATTATTTGGATGTCGATCCAAACGCAAATTCGAAAATGGCTTCTTGGCTTCGAGAGGGAGAAACGCAACTTGACCTTTGGCAAAACTATCGATCATCCTATATCTCTGGATGGAATACTGCGGTAAGGCATTTTGTGTGCGAAGGTGAATTCTTGATTAACGAAAGCCACGAGGCATATTCGTGGCAGGCCAATGTCAAGTCGGGCTGCGAAGCATTTTGGCTCGGGTATCAAGACGCGAGAAATCAAATTGGTGAAATTGCCACTTCCGCCTGAAGGCGGGACTACGAACCAATTACCTTCGCATCCGTGGACCACAGCTCACGGCCTGTTTCGTCATCGTAGGCCGTGAAGAAGACTCGTTCGTGTAAAGCAACAAACGACTTGGGAAACGAACCGGATTCACCCGTTCGAATATCTGCGACTCGTATTGTTCCGGCGGCGGTTCCGTCTGTCTTCCAAACCTCCACGTCGCCCGTGCCGTCATCTGCGGCAAAGAACAATTCGCCCCCCAGCCAAGCGTGATCTTGATCGGCAACCGGAATCGAGTTGGTATCTGCCACAATTCGACTGCGGCGGTTAGCAAATGACGATCCTCTAACGATTCAATTCTGCGTTTGCAATTGCAATGCACGTCTGTGTTCCCTTCGTTCGTTATCGTTTACAGTTGCGTCGCATCCGGCTGGTCACAACGCCCATGGCCAAAATCCACGTCGCTTGCGAACGAGACTAATTCCTACCAAACCAGTCAACGCGATTGCTGCCGCCGACGGTTCCGGAACAGGAATCGGACTATCCGCGATGTGGATGTAACGCAGCGTCACCGGCCCAGTGCTGTAGACTCCGGCGAAGCCGCCATCGATCAGTGGATGATCAAGTTCGAAATCGAGCTGAGGTTCGGCCGGCGGAGCAATGCTCTCCGTCCAAAACCATCCCGTCACGTGATTGTCGACCACATCCAACTGCATGACATAGTCTTCGTCCTGATTCGAACGATCTGCAATCACGTCAGTGTTGTGGTAGTACTCGGTTCCATCGACACGAGCAAGAAAAACAAGATGACCGTCTGTCACGAGATCCCAATAATAGGCATCGTTTCCATCGCCACCACCAAATTTGGTCGCGAGCCCAAAGCTACCGCTTTCCAAGCGGAACTGAGTTCGTATCGAAACGTCGCCATCAATGGAATCGGACCAGCGAAAACCGGGACAACATTGCGTGGTTGGCAGATGCACATCCCCGTCAATCGCTTGAGGTTTTGCATTGAAGACCGTGGTCCAGCGAGCAGGTTCGTTATCACGAAAACTGCCGTCGTTGAAGTCGTCAAAGACCAGGGTTTCGCTGTGCAGCGATGACGCAAGAAACGAACAGAAAAGACATGTCAACAGAAACCGTGTTCCCCGACTTCGTGGGGCGAAAACATATAAAAGCATCGAATATTCTTTCTAGTGAAACTCAAAGTCAAAAATGGCAGACCGTTCTGCCAAAACAGATCATGATGAATGTGTTTCACTAGCGACCTTCCGTCAGTAATTTGCGAGCATCGTCGCGAGAAACGGTGCGCCGAACCATGATCGATGCCGGGATGGTTGTACCGGCTTGCGTGGATGCCAAATAGCGGTCATTCGCAGAGAATTGTGCTGACCAGACCCAGAATCGGTGATCTCGATAACGAACTATTTCGTTACCGGTTTCTAGATTCCATAAGACGACGATTCCAGCTTGCCCAGCCGACGCCAACCGCTTGCCGTCACTTGTAAAGTGCAAGTGCAACGGAACATCCTCGTGTCCTTGAAGACGCCGTATCACTTTCCCATCTTTGGCCGAATGCAGAACGATGTCATGACTTTCAAGATCACCAAAGGCAACGTATTCATTGCTGGGGTGAATGCTGCATGAAAAGTTATATCGAGCGTTCGTTTCAGACGGAAAATCGAAAATCTTTTCCAGCGAAGGATATTTCCAAAGTC
>JAGQOZ010000090.1 GCA_020426955.1 Planctomycetales bacterium | reverse complement strand
CCAACCCAGTTGGCCGCTGCTTGGTATGTTGTTGGAGTTTGGTACGAGCCTCGCTATACCGGATGCGATTCGATAAAGAGAGGCTCGATTTCCAAACCCAATTGTCGTTGTTCCTGTTTCGTTTCTTTCTGGCGAAGGTTTGTTTTGATGCTTACTCACTTAGCAACGTGCATGCCAGTGCGTGCCAGTGCTGGCGAATTCTTTCCCAAATGGCGGTTCGAACCAGAAAACTAGGGCGAAATGGACGCAAGAAAGTCATTCGAAACGGCATGGCGTTCGATTCGAACGCTGGTAATGCCAGCAATTTATGCACTCAGCGATTGGGCTTTAAGCATTGGGCCGATAATTCGTAGAATTCATGACGATTGCAACGAATCAATTCGACTCTTCAAACAAGTGCTATCTTTAACGTAAGGCCTTGCAATAACGATTTTGAAAATTGGACGTGACAAAACATGCGAAAGTTCTTAGTCACCGGCGGTGCCGGTTTTATTGGTTCTCATATTGCCGAAGCCCTGGCCGCTCGAGGTGACACGGTTCACGTTTTGGATAACTTGAGCACAGGTTTCCGAGCGAATGTGGAGGCAATCAAAGGAGATGTCCACTTCTTTGAAGGTGACATTAACGACGCCGACCTTGTCGACCAAGCCATGGACGGCGTTGATTGCGTGTACCACCAAGCTGCATTGGCTTCCGTTCCCAGAAGCGTGAAGCAACCTTTGGACACCAATCACGCTTGTGTGACGGGCACATTAAACATTTTGGATCGCGCTCGTAGAAATGGTGTTCGCCGAGTGGTCTATGCGGCCAGTAGCAGTGCGTATGGAGACCAACCGTTTAGTTCGAAGCGTGAAGTCGATTTGCCGGCACCCCTGTCTCCTTACGCGGTTGCCAAACTAGCGGGCGAATATTACTGTCACGCGTTTTACCACACATACGGTTTGGAAACGGTTTGCATTCGCTACTTCAATGTCTTTGGTCCCAGGCAAGATCCGGGCAGCCCGTATTCTGCCGTGATTCCTTTGTTCATTACCGCGCTGCTGTCCGGCGAGGCTCCGGTGGTTTACGGGGACGGACAACAGACTCGAGATTTCACTTACGTGGCCAATGTGGTGCATGGAAACCTATTGGCTGCGGATGCCCAAGACGCGGTTGGCAAAACGGTGAACGTGGCCAACGGCAAAACGACCAGCCTGCTGACCTTGCTTGAATTGCTAAACGAATACCTGGGCACTGATGTACAGCCCAAGTTTGAAGCCGCCCGCGCCGGTGATGTGCGAGACAGCTTGGCGGATATTACTCGCGCACAACAGCTGCTGGGCTACGAACCGCCAGTCACGTTTGAAGATGGCTTACGACGTTCTATCGAATATTATCGTTCGATGTTTGTCGCCAAATAGTGTGCAGTTCCGGAGCAAGACATATCGTGAAGTTCGTTCCGATTTGGTTGTTTTTCATCGCCGTCGCCAATTTTCCGGCATTGGCTGACGATGCGTTTGACGCTGGCAAAGTGATTGGCTTTGAGCAATGTCATCGCTGCCACAAAGCGCAAGTGGAAGTCTTGTCCAAGCATGCGCATTTTCTGAGCGGTGAAGAATTTCACAAGCAACCGGCGGCCATTGAGATGGCGGAACGATTGGGACATCGATCGGTCAAGCGAACGGAAGCGTGTATTCGCTGCCACTATACGCCGCAGCGTCAGGATGATTCGTTAAACGCCATTGCGGGGATTTCGTGCGAATCGTGCCACGGACCCGCCCAAGACTGGCTAGCCGGGCACAACGATTACGGTGGTCCCAACGCGACGGCTCGAGACGAATCGGCGGAACATCGCCAATTTCGTATCCAAGACAGCATCGCCAAAGGAATGTGCCATCCATCCAATCCGTATCTATTGGCCAAGAGCTGTTTCCGCTGCCACGTGGTGGACGATGAAGCGGTGGTGAACCAAGGCCAGCACCAAATTGACAGCCCCGGATTTGAATTCGTGGCGTGGTCCCAAGGCGCTATGCGGCACAATTTTTTTCGATCCGGCGGCCGCATCAATGAAGCGTCGCATATGGTTCGCCAACGCCTGATGTATGTGGTGGGCGTTATCGCCGAACTGGAAGGCTCCTTGCACGCCACGTCCAAAGCGACCTACCGACATCAATACGCGGTGGGGCATGCCAAGCGAGTTCACCGTTTGCGACAACACCTGCAGGAACTGGCCGAAGCGACTCGAGACCAGCGGTTACAATCGGCAGCCGAAATTGCCAACCAAGTATCACTGGATTTGGAAAACGCCCAGGATCTGCGTATCGCTGCGGAACGCATTGGTGAAATCGGTTTGCAACTGGGGCGTGAAGAAACCGGACAAACCTGGGAAGCTGTCGACCGCTGGTTGCCAACGCCTGAACAATTCCAAGGCCAACCGATGGGCCGCTATACAGGCGAACTCTAGACCAAAGGCAAACGTGGTGTCGGAAATAGCCAGCGATTCGGACGAAACGTTGCCTTCGCAGCGCAAAATCTTGGTCAGCATTGCGACCTACAACGAACGAGAAAACTTGCCAAACTTGGTGGCCGAAATCTTTCGCTTCGCGCCCACCGTGGACATCTTGGTAGTGGACGACAATTCGCCCGACGGTACGTCCGATTGGTGCCGCCAACAACAAGAGATCGAACCGCGACTGACACTGTTGTGTCGCACCCAAGAAAAAGGACTGGGCAGCGCCACCATCGCGGGTTTGAAGTACGCTATCCAGCATAATTACGACTATGTCATCAATTTGGATGCCGACTTCAGTCACCATCCTAAGTACTTGCCGGACTTGATTGCCGGAATGGAATCTGCACCGCCAGGTGGTCAACCGGTGGATGTGATGTTGGGGAGCCGTTACATTCCCGGCGGAGGCATTGAAGGTTGGCCTATCAGCCGGAAGATCATGAGCAAATTCATCAATGCGTATGCGATTGGTTGGCTGCGGTTACCCGTTTCGGACTGTAGCGGTTCGTTTCGTTGTTATCGAACGGAATTCCTGAAACGAATTGAATTTGACCAATTCCGTTCGACGGGATACGCTTTCTTCGAAGAAATTCTCTGGTTTTTGACCCAAGCTCAAGCTCGTTTTGGCGAACTACCGATCGTGTTTGTCAACCGAGAAAAAGGGCATTCGAAAATTACACTGCAAGAAGCGCTGCGAGCGGTCTGGATTATTGGACAACTGGGATTCGCCAAATTTCGGTCCCAGGCCGCACTGCCGCAAGACACCTCGCCGAACCCATAACCACTTCTTTGGCACGAGGAAACTCACATGCAAAGTCACGAAGTTGATTACGAAATCTTAGGCGACGACATCCAAATTGTAGAAGTCGAATTGGACCCGGGCGAAACCGTGATCGCCGAAGCGGGCGCCATGAACTACATGGAAGAGGGTATCGACTTTGAAGCTCGGATGGGTGACGGCACCGAATTGGATTCCGGCTTGATGGGCAAAATCTTTGGTGCCGGCAAGCGAGTGCTCACGGGCGAATCAATCTTCATGACGCACTTCACCAACCATGGTCAGGGTAAGCGCCGGGTTGCCTTTGCCGCGCCCTATCCCGGCAAAATCGTTCCGATAGATTTGAGCAAAGTTGGCGGACAGCTGCTGTGTCAAAAAGACGCCTTCTTATGTGCGGCACTCGGCACCAAAGTTGGCATCGCGTTCCAAAAACGTTGGGGCGCTGGCTTCTTCGGCGGCGAAGGTTTCATCTTGCAAAAACTGGAAGGTGACGGCAAGGCCTTTGTCCATGCTGGCGGAACCATCGTTACCAAAAAGCTGCAAGGCGAAACGCTGCGAGTCGACACGGGGTGTATCGTTGCCTTCACTTCAGGCATTAGCTATGACATTCAGCGAGCGGGCAATTTAAAGTCCATGGTTTTTGGTGGCGAAGGCTTGTTCCTGGCCACTCTTTCCGGCACCGGCACCGTCTTGTTGCAGAGCCTTCCGTTTTCTCGGTTGGCCGATCGAGTGTTGCAGAACGCTCCTTCGATGGGCGGCAAGAATACGGGCGAAGGCTCCGTCCTAGGTACGCTCGGCAATCTATTCGGCGACTAAAAATCGCCACGGCGGCGGAAGTTGGCTTCGTAGTGGATGAGGTAACGAATCGTTGTTACTACGGAAGTTCAAACTGCTCGTGGTGGATGAGGTAACGAATCCTCTTCGCTCGTGACTCGTCACCATCGTCCGCTGGATGAAATGCGAGGTGGAGCGAATCCTGGATCAGCCGGATTTTCGCCAGTCACAATCGCTGCCGCCCGCCATCTCGAAAAATCGACAGACTCGGCGTAGAATGCGGCCGATTCGCCGTTATTTGCAGCGTTTTGAAAATCGCTGCGTCTAGGAATTTCGGTAGAAAAATTGGGATGGAAATTTTCTGGATTTAGGCGGACCGAACGTGTCACGGCGGCGGCGAAAATCCAAGCAAGGACGCTCGAAGGTGAGACGTCCACTCCCTTTGGAATTTGTTCAGCGAGTATTGCACGATGCAGATTAATCGAGTTTTCTTGGATTGGACTCGTCCCGCACTTCCCAACGCTGCCGAATATTTGATCAACCGGTTCGCTCGCCGCCGAATCTGTGATCTGACCGATGTGGTCGTCGTGGTTCCGGGGGGTCGAGCCGGTCGGCGGCTTCGCGAATGGCTGGTGACCCTTTGCGCCGACAGGAATCTGTCACTGTTTCCGCCGGACATCACCACTACGGGTCAGTTTCCTGAATTGTTGTACACTGCCAAACAGGCGTTCGCCAATTCGTTGACGCAGCAATTGGCGTGGGCCAAGGCGTTGCAACAAGCGTCCACCGATGATCTGAAGTTGATCATGAAAGAAGTTCCGGACCGAACTGATGATCCAAGGTGGACTGAGCTGGGCTCGCTGCTCCAAAAACAACATCGCGAATTAGCCGGCGAAGGACTCGATTTTCAACAAGTTGTCCAAATCGGCAGCTTGCTGGAATCGTTTGACGAAGGTGATCGCTGGACGGCGCTCAGCCACGTCCAAGCTGCTTATCTGCAGATCTTGGATCAATTGCAGTTGTGGGATCGCCAGACGGCTCGTCTGTACGCCATTCAGCACCGTGAGTGTCAGGCGGACAAGCAAATTGTTCTGGTCGGCGCGGCCGATATGAATTCGGCCATGCGGCAGATGTTGGATCAAGTTGCGGATAAAGTTACCGCGTTGATTGTAGCGCCGGAACGATTTCAAAACCGGTTCGATTCGCATGGCTGCATTGTGCCGCAAGTTTGGCAAAACGTGTATGTGCCGCTGGACGAACAGCATGTGTTGCGAGCGGACCGGCCGACTGATCAAGCCCAAGCCGTAGTCCACGCCATTGGCCAAAGCAAGGGGCAATATTCCGCCGAAGAAATCACGATTGGCTTTCCCAACGAATCGCTGGTCCCTCAAGTTCAGCGTCAGTTGAAGCAGTGTTCGCTGGAAGGCCGCTGGGGTCCTGGAACCTCCATCGAAGCAACTCGGCCCATCCAACTTTTGCGTTGCGTGATTGATCTGCTGCAGCGCAAACGGTTCGCTCAATATGCCGAATTCCTGCGACATCCCGATGTCTATCACCTGCTGAAACAAAAGGGGATCGAACCGACTGGTTTTCTGAAACACCTGGACCGTTACCAAACAGAATACGTACCGCAAACGTTGGACAATCGTTGGCCGGAACGTTTGACGGATTCGCCCAACAACAGCGAAAACGTCGCCGGCTCGACCGCTCGATCGTCTACCTTGAACGTCCTTATGCAAGTGTACGATTTCACTGCCGAATTGTTGTCGCCGTTGCAAGCCAGCGATCGCAAGCCATTGGAATGGGCGGAACCGATTCTGCAATTCTTGCATTCCGTATACGGCGAATTTGTCGTATCGGTGGACGATGCTCAAGAGAGCAAGACGCTGTTTGCGTGTGATTGCATTCGCCAGACGCTGGAAGATTTTTCGCACTTGCCAGATCAGCTGGCACCAGATGTTTCTGCGGACCAAGCGTTGCTGATGGTTCTTTCTCAGTTGACAACACAATTAATTCCCGCGCCCCTGAATGCTGACTCCATTGAAATGCTCGGCTGGCTAGAACTGCCTCTGGACGACGCTCCGTGTACCATTCTTACTTACTTCAACGACGGATATGTTCCGGCGGCTATTGGTTCCGATTTGTTCTTGCCAAACCGGTTGCGGAGCCAATTGGGTTTGGAAGACAGCGACCGCATGTACGCTCGAGATACCTATGCGTTGACCGCGTTGTTGCAGACCAAGGAATTTGTCCGAGTGATCGTGGGGCGGCATACCGATCAAGGCGATCCGCTGACGCCCAGTCGGCTGCTGTTTGCGACCGATGACGAAGCGATTGTGCGTCGAGCGTTAGCGTCGTTCGACGATGATCAAGATCCGGTGGAATGGAACGTACCGCAGCGAATTCCGCAGTTGGAACAGCATCGTTTTGAGGTTCCCGCTCCGCAAGCATCGGACGCTGTGAATTCGCTGAGTGTGACGGATTTTCGCGCGTATTTGGCATGTCCTTATCGGTTTTATTTGAATCGCGTGTTGCGGTTGGGGCCGCTGCGAGATGACGCGGCGGAGTTGGGCGCCAATTCGTTCGGCACGTTCTTACATGAAGTTCTGGACGCGTTTGGGCAGAGTGCAGATCGAGATAGTTCGGACGAAATCACCATCAGCAACTGCTTGAATGATTTGCTGAATGAATCGGCCCAGCGTTGGGCCATGGAACGAGCACGTCCGGCGGTGCAGGTGCAATTGGAGCAAGCTCGACATCGGTTGGCCAAGTTTGCTCAGGCGCAAGCCAGGCGACGTCGCGAAGGTTGGATCATTGAAGCGTCGGAATTCAATGTGGAAGATTCCGTGATTCACGTGGATGGCGAACGGTTTACCCTGAAAGGCCGCATTGACCGAATTGATCGTCATGAAATTACGGGCAAACTGGCCGTGCTGGATTATAAAACGGGTGATAGTGGGACAAGTCCCGAAAAGGCGCATCGCAAGGCCGACGAATGGATTGATTTGCAATTGCCACTCTATCGGCACTTGTTGTCTCGGGCGTATGCCAATCAACCAATTGAATTGGGGTACGTAGTGTTGCCTAAATCGGCTGAACCCCAGTTCCTGATGGCGCCGTGGTCGACTGCTGATTTCGAATCGGCGGACGAAGTCATGTACACCATCATTCGAAAGATTCGCGATCGCCAGTTTTGGCCGCCCGCCACGCCGCCGCCCGCATTCAGCGAAGACTTTGCCGCCATCTGCCAAGACACAGTGTTCGACCGACAGTTGGCGCATGTGTCGGTTGATAATGCGTCTAGCGGTGGATTTTGAGACGGTTGTCGTACGGTAAATATATATTGGATTGGTACTATGGCCAGCACATTGCGACTTGATTCACCTCATTCGATCACACTTCCTAATCTGGTCATTAAAGCGTCGGCCGGAACTGGCAAGACCTATCATTTGTCCAATCGCTATCTACGATTGATCTTGGATGGTGTTTCACCCGATCTGATTCTCGCCACCACGTTCACTCGGAAAGCTGCGGGCGAAATCTTGGGCCGAGTCCTCTTGCGGTTGGCACAAGCCGCAACGTCACCGGACAAATTGGCCGAATTGGCCGACGCGATTGAACGTCCCAAACTTGCCAGATCGGAATGCGTTCAAGCGTTGCGCAGCTTGGTGAAGAACCTGCATCGAGTGCGTATTGCCACGTTGGATGCATTCTTTGTGCAACTGGCCACGTCGTTCAGTTTAGAATTGGGGCTGCCGCCCGGCTGGCAAATTCTGGACGAAACGGAACATCCAGAGTTGCGAGATCAAGCGATTGAAACGTTGCTGGCCGAAGAAGAAACGGGCGAAGTGGTCAAGCTGATGCATCTGCTGTCCAAAGGCGATGTTCAGCGAAAAATTACGGATGAAATTCGCGGCACGGTAGGGCAATTGCATGACCTGTATTTGGAATCGCACGAATCATCTTGGTTTCAGATTCCCAAATCTACTCCGCCTACTATCGAAACACTCAATGAACGCTTAGAAGAATTGCGTTCGCTAGATTTGCCCGATCATCAAAACGTGCTGAAAACCGCCATTCAGAACGTGGAAACATTGTTAGCGGATAACGGAGATTCGTTCGAAGCGTTCTGCAAGAGCGGTGTTTCGGGAAAGTTGCTGGCGGGCGAGAAAGTTTTTAATCGCAAAGAAATTCCGGCGGTCGTGATCAACTTACTGGATCCGTTTTTGGAATACGCTCGCAGCCGAGCGGTCAATCAATACGCTTGGCAAACGGAAAGCACCTTTGCGCTACTGCAGAAATTTGATCAACGATTTGCGGCCTTGGCGCATGATCGACGTCAGTTTGGATTTGCCGACATTGTGCGGTCGATTGCGGCGGCTTCGCAAGCCAGTGAATTGGATCAATACGTGCTGCGTTTAGACGGCGCAATTGATCATTTGCTGTTGGACGAATTTCAAGACACGTCCAGTTCTCAATGGGCCGCCGTTCGCCCCTTTGCCAAACGCACTTGCGAAACATCTGAACAGGACCGTTCCTTTTTTTGCGTTGGCGACGGCAAGCAAGCGATTTACGGATGGCGAGGTGGTGACGCGGATATTCTGGAAACGATGCCGCAGCAATTGCAGTCGATAGAGCAGCACAGTTTGAATGATAGCTATCGGTCATCTAAGCCAGTGATTGATTTTGTGAATCAAGTCAATTCCAACTTGCACCAACACAATAATTTGGGAGACCTGCAAAGGACGGCCGACCGCTGGAGTCAACAATTTCCGCAACATGCCACTCAGCGAACCAAACTGGCGGGCGTGGTCACGCTGGAGACGGCAACGGAATTAGAGACGAAGGACAGCGACGCCAAGAGGAATCACATTCGTCGCTACGCCGCCGACCGGATTGCGGAAGTGGTTCGCCAAGTGCCCAACGCCAGTGTGGCCGTGCTGACTCGAACCAACGAAGGCGTCGGCAAAATGGTGTACCAACTTCGGCAACGCCAGATCTTGGCCAGTGAAGAAGGTGGCAATCCGCTGACCGATTCTGCGGCGGTGCAATTGGTCCTTTCGCGACTTCGCTTGGTAGATCATCCGCAAGACACCGTCGCGTGGTACCATTTGGCGAGTTCGCCGTGGGCCGAAAAATTAGGCATTCGCGCCACCGTCGACATGCGCCGCAGCGAACGATTTGCCGAAGAAACTCGTTGGCAATTGGCCAATGATGGCTACGGAACCAACCTCTTGCGTTGGTCTGAACAGCTGTTTCCGTATTGCAATGCGCGCGAATGGGGCCGACTTCAGCAGTTAGTAGAATTGGCCTATCAATATCAGCAACGCATCGAATCACCTCGGCAAATCGGGCTCGCCTGGCAGCAACGCCGCAGTGCGCGAGCGGACGCGTTTATTGCGTTTGTGGAACGCCAAAAGATGGCTGACACCAGTGCTAATCCGGTGCGAGTGATGACGGTGCATCAATCCAAAGGCTTGCAATTTGATGTGGTGTTCTTGGTGGAAATGGACAAGGACCTGGCAGGGCAAACGCCTACGTGTGTGCATGGTAAGCCGGGATCGCAAGGCAAGATCAGCAAGGTGGCTCGGTATGTGAACGCCGCGTTTCGGCCATTTTTTCCAGCAGACATTCAAACGATTCATGATTCGGCAGCGGCGGACAAGTTCCGAGAAGAACTGTGCGTGTTCTACGTCGCGGCTACTCGAGCCATCCATGCGTTGCATATGATCACTTCGCCTGACGCGGAAAACAAGAATGGCAAGGCAAAGCGAACGGCAAGTGGATTGGTACGCAGTGCGTATCGTTTGTTTCCGGTGGAAGCGGGCCGCATTGAAACTTTGGCAGGTAATCTAGATTGGCGAAAAAATCATCCTGAGTTGTGCGAAACATCCCCGGCGGCGATTACAACGCATGAACCGGCGCAACATCGGCCGCCGCTGGTCAAACCATCTTCGGGCCAGCGAATCTTGCGTAATGCATCGCCGTCGGGTTTGGAAGGTGGCGGTAAGGTGACATTGGGGAATCGGTTGCGGTTGAGCAATGCCAAGGCGATGGAATTTGGTTCGTTGGTGCACGCGTGGTTCGAAACGATTGATTGGCTGGAGCAATACAAGTTCGACCAGGCGATACTGGACCGCATCGGCCATCAATTGCAAGCAAGTGATTCGGTCCTGAAGTCGGCTCGCGCACAATTTAAAAAAATGCTGCAACAAGATTCGTTAAAACGATTGCTTTCAGCCGGTCGTTATCGAGATACCAAGTGGCTGACCAAGGTTGGCTTGCAGGGCAAGACGCTGGACGTGCAGGTTCGCAACGAACAGGCGATCATGGCCAAGCTAGGAACGCAGATGGTATCCGGTTTCATTGACCGCTTGGTGGTACTGACAGAAAATGGTCAGCCCGTGGCCGCCGAGATTATTGATTACAAAACCGACGGCATGGACGGGCTGAGCCGAACCGAACAGAAACGACTGACCGAACACTACGCTCCGCAATTGAGAGCCTATCGGCAATCGTTGTCCCAAATGTTGCATCTGGATGCCCAGCGAATCCAGCTGACCTTAGTCTTTGTCGGCCCCGGCGTGGTACAAGAAGTTCCGTAAAACAGATAAATGCGATGGTAGTCCCGCCGTCAGGCGGAAAAGACGTGGCGTAAGAATATAGAGTCCTGATTTCGGCTGAATCAAGGACTAGACGCCGGGCCAGATCTTCGCTGCCAACAAGATCAGCGAGAAACCGGCGATACCCATGATGGTTAACGTGACGCTGAAGGTACGCAGAGTTTCTCGTTCCGTGAAACCGCTCATCTTTCCCACAAACCAGAATCCACTGTCGTTCATCCAGGGCAATGGCTTGGAACCACAACCGACGGCCAGCGCCAGATAAACAGGATGAAACGGCAGTGCCGTGGCGGCGGCCAATGGAGCAATAATGCCGACCGATGTGATCATGGCTACCGTGGCTGACCCCTGTGCCACTCGAACCAGCGCCGTCAACCCAAACGCCAACCACAATAAGATAAATCCGCTTTGATTGCCCATGAATTGTTGCTGTAGTTCCACAGCAATTCCTGTTTGTCTTAACACATGTCCGAAGGCGCCTCCTGCTGCCGTGATCAAAATAATTCCGCCCGCGCCGGTGATGGCGGCGCTGACCGCTTGCTGAGCGGGTAAACGGCCGGGATAGCGCCACAGCAAAATCAGCGCGATGATGGCACTGATTCCCAGTGCCACGTTCTTGTCACTCAATAATTCTAGTTTGGTCTGCCACCACGACGGCCATTCGGCTAATTCGATTCCAACCGAGGTAGAACTTAGCAGCACTACCGGCAACAAAATTGGCAGCAGGGATAACCACAGCGGAGGTGACGCGATTTGGTTCGCAGAATGGTCAGGGGTTTCTGTTTGGTTCAATTCATGGGGCACAATCGGCCACCATCGGTTTGTCAAACTGGCGTATACGAATCCGGCAAAAGACGAAAACAAACCGACTCCGATTCCCGCCAGCATCATGGTCCCCAGTGACACGTTCAGCTTTTCCGCCACAAACATTGGTCCCGGCGTCGGCGGCACCAGCGAATGCGCCATAGTGCCCCCTACCACCACCGCCATCACATACAACACGTAATTCTTACCGCTTTGCCGATACATGGCCTTGGCCAACGGCAGCAGCAAATAGAACACCGTATCAAAAAAGACCGGTATTCCCACCGTGAATCCGCTCAGCACAAACGCCAGCGGCGTGCGCCGTTCACCCACGACACTGCAAATCGATTGCACAATGCGATTCGCGGCACCGCTTTCTAGCAAACATGATCCAATGATGGCGGCCAAGGCAATCAGGATGCCGATTTTGCGGCAGGTATCGCCAAAACCAAACGCAATTCTATCGATGGCGCTTTGCGAAGTGATGCGCAGCGCGTCGTCGTGATCGGCTGCGTTGATCAATAGGTCGCCGCTGGTCAACTGCACGTTATTGTCGCTTTGATATGACGAATTAAAACGCTTTGCGTCAAGTGAATTGGCTTCGGGCCAAGCGTCTGTATCCAGCAACCGGATCTTGCCTTGGGGTTCGTACCAAGCATGAAACCAGCGAACGCAATCTGCAGACGGTTTGTCATTGCTGTCGACTTGGCGATAGACATAACATTCGGAATCTAACACGATCGCATCGAATCCGCTGAACGAAGCTACTTCAGCATTCGCCTCGATCACTCGGACCAACCGAGCAACTTCCGTTTCATAAACGGTTTGACTATCGGTTAAGAATGCTACGGTGGTGGCTCCGGCCAGCAACGCCAAGAAGGCATGCCAACGAAACAGCAGTATGCCACAAATCACAACGGCCATGCCAAAGAACATGATGGAAACGGCGGACATGGTGGCGCCTTTGCGTTAAAACAAGGATCGGTCAACGGGTTGGTGTCGGACTTGGATCTCCATGTTACAATCCCGTTTTTCGCTTGACGACCCGTCGCTGGCGCATCTGCGTCGCTAGTCCACCAACCCTATGTTGCAGAAATCATGAATCAGAGTTTGCCGTCAAAGTCGCCGGAATCGCTTCGTAGTTATCGTTGGTTCGGACCAGATGATCTTCGTTCGTTTGGCCATCGTAGTCGCCTGAAGGGCATGGGCTGGTCAGACGAAGACTACAAAGGCAAGCCCGTGATCGCATTGCTGAATACGTGGAGCGATCTGAATACGTGCCATTCGCATTTGCGTGAACGAGCCGAAGAGATTAAGCGAGGCGTTTGGCAAGCGGGCGGCTTTCCCGTCGAGGTTCCCGTCATGTCGTTGGGTGAAATGTTGATGAAACCCACCACCATGCTGTATCGCAATCTGTTGGCCATGGAGACAGAAGAAGTCTTACGTTGCCATCCCATTGATGGCGCGGTATTGATGGGCGGCTGTGACAAGACCACACCGGCGTTGCTGATGGGAGCCATTTCCATGGACATTCCCGTTATTTTTTTTCCGGCCGGCGCCATGTTGAAAGCTCGTTGGAAAGACCAAACCTTGGGCAGCGGCAGCGATGCATGGAAATATTGGGCAGAACGTTGCGCGGGGAATTTGTGCGATGAAGCTTGGTGCGAAATCGAAAATAGTATCGGGCGTTCTGCCGGAGTCTGTATGACCATGGGAACGGCATCGACCATGATGTGTATTGCGGAAGCACTGGGAATGTGTTTGCCAAATGCTTCGTCCATTCCGGCCGTCATTGCCGAACATTCTCGATTGGCCAGCGCCACCGGTCGCCGCATTGTGGATATGGTCTGGGAAGATCTGAAACCGTCTGACATCCTAACGGCTGGTTCGTTCCAAAACGCCGTGGTGACGGATATGGCGATCGGCGGTTCCACCAACGCGCTGGTGCATTTGCTGGCGCTCGCCAGACGAGCGGGCATATCGCTGGAGATGGCCGACTTTGACCGGTTGTCTCGTCAAACTCCGCTGGTTGCCAACCTTCGGCCCGTGGGCAAGTATTTGATGGAAGACTTTTACAACGCCGGAGGTCTGACGGCGTTGATGCAGCAGATTCGTTCTTTGTTGGATGTCGAACAAAAGACAGTCAACGGAAAGACCCTGGGCGAAAATATCCAATCTGCCGAAGTCTACGATGCGGATGTGATTCGCACCACGGACAACCCCGTGGCATCTTCCGGTGGAACGTATGTGTTGCACGGAAACTTGGCGCCGGATGGCTGCGTCATCAAACCAGCAGCGGCCGAAGCGAGACTGCTAAAACATCGCGGGCAAGCGGTGGTGTTTGAAAACTATCCGGACCTGAAGGCCAGAATCAATCAAGAAGATTTGGACGTGACGGCCGATTCGATCATTGTGCTCAAGAGTGCCGGTCCGCAGGGTGCTCCTGGTTTTCCGGAATGGGGCATGCTGCCGATTCCCAACAAGTTGTTGAAGCAGGGAGTTCGCGACATGGTGCGGATTTCGGACGCTCGAATGAGCGGTACCAGCTACGGGACGTGTGTGTTGCATGTTTCGCCGGAATCGCATGTCGGCGGTCCCTTGGCGTTGGTTCGAACCGGAGACTGGATCGAACTAAACGTAGAACAGCGTTCGATCCATTTGGATGTTTCGGACGAAGTATTGGCACAGCGCCAACGGGCCTGGACCGCGCCACAGCCGAAGTATGTTCGTGGCTACGGACAAGTCTTTTTGAAGCACGTAACACAGGCGCACCAAGGCTGCGATTTCGACTTTCTGGAAGACCGTACCAAGACTTCGGACCCGGAAATCTTTTAAAAGACCGCTGAATTTGCTGCATTTGCCATAATCCTTACAGGCAGACCCTTTGAGCAATTTGTTCGCTTGGCGTACTATCCTAGGTGGACGATTGCAGGGACGCGTCCATTTTTAGGTTCTATATAAAGCTGTTGGAAATCTGTTATTGAAAGGGTTGGAATCTTATTCCGTCCCGATGCTTGTTGCATTTGACAAGCTGAATGATGCCTGATTCTGGAAAGTGCGTGACATGAAATACCCGCCTCGAAACAATAAACGAGCGTTAATCACGGGAATCACGGGACAGGACGGATCTTACTTGGCCGAATTCCTGCTGTCCAAAGGCTATGAAGTTTGGGGCATGTTGCGCCGAGCGTCCACGTTCAACACTAGTCGCATTGATCACATCTACCAAGACCCTCATGACAGCGATGTTCGGCTGCGGTTGTGCTACGGCGATCTGAACGACGCGTCTTCCATCAATACCATCATCAAGGATGTTCAACCGGACGAAGTTTACAATCTGGGTGCACAATCACACGTCAAGGTTTCGTTTGAAGTTCCCGAATATACGGGCGAAGTCACGGGCTTGGGGACGCTGCGAATTTTGGAAAGCATCCGCGGCTTAGGCCTGAACACTCGCTTCTATCAAGCTTCTTCTTCCGAACTATACGGCAAAGTCATGGAGACGCCTCAGTCAGAAACCACTCCGTTTTATCCTCGCAGTCCGTACGCCGTAGCCAAGGCGTATGCGTTTCATATTACTCGCAACTACCGCGAGTCGTACAACATGTTTGCCGTCAACGGCATTCTGTTCAATCACGAATCACCTCGTCGAGGCGAAACGTTTGTGACTCGGAAGATTACTCGAGCAGCAGCGGCGATTTCGGCCGGCAAGCAAGAACGTTTGTATCTAGGAAATCTGGATGCCAAACGAGACTGGGGATTCGCGGGTGATTATGTCAAAGCCATGTGGATGATGCTGCAAGCGGAAATCCCGGATGACTTTGTCATTGCCACCGGCATCACCACCACGGTTCGCGACTTTTGTGACGTGGCTTTTTCGCACGCAGGATTGCCGTTGGAATGGCGAGG
>JAGQOZ010000908.1 GCA_020426955.1 Planctomycetales bacterium | reverse complement strand
CAGCTGGGAGTTTCATACGAAGCATGAATTGGCTTTGCAGTTGATTCGCCAAGTCACAGGGTGCATCCGCGCACTTGGGTCGGACGCAGGTTTCGTATGCGATTCGAAATTTCGTTTGGCCGCTCGTGAAAGATGGGATCCATGTCGTGAGCCGCTTGCGTCGCGAAGCGCAGCTTTTTGACCTCCCGGTGAACCGTGTCGGCCAACGTGGTCGCCCTCGCAAATATGGCAAGAAGCGGATCAGTCTGGCGAAGCGTGCGGGAAGACGCGATGGCTGGCAGTCGGTCACCTTCTTCTGCCGTGGAATTGAAATTACGCGTCGTTACAAGAGCTTCTTGGCAACGACGAGACTGACGAGCGGCGTTGTTCGCGTTGTCATCCTCGAGCACGAATCGGGCAACTGGGCTACCTACTTCTCGAGCGACGTGGAAATGGAAGTCACCGCGATCCTGGAAACCGTTTTCGAGCGGTGGGCAATCGAAGAACATTTCCATGACGTCAAAGAAGTTTGGGGAGCCGGTCAGCAACAAGTTCGCAACGTCTGGTCCAACATCGGATGCTGGCACCTAAACACGTGGTTATACACAATGGTCGAACTTGAATGCTGGGACCTCCCCGCCTCCAAGATCGTCGACCGCCGTGATCGAAGTTGGGACAATCCATGCCGACGACCATCACACGCGAAAAATCATGCGGCAAATGCTGGAAAAACAATTTTTGAAAGACCTGCCCAAAGGCACCAACGCAAGAAAATACAAGCAACGAATCGTCCAGCTACTAAACCTCGCAGCGTAGTAAGAATCTTTCGCTACAAACGATAGATGATCGCCTAAAGTGCAGTTTAAAAAGACTAGGGGCAATAAACTGATCTTGATTTCGATGTTTTGAGCCATGGTGTAACAGAATAGACAGCTACTGGTCAACAACCACGGTGTGATTCGTTTGCTGGGAAACAGCAACTACCATCAAGCGACGGACATGGCTGCATTGTTTGGCGTGGCCCCCAAGAAGTTGATGGAAATGGAAGCCGACGAACAAGCGTTGTTGATTGACGGCAAGTTCCAACGCTGCCGACGTCTGGACTACATGAAGGATGATCATTTTGCTGGCCGATTTGACGTCAACCAGCGTTACGTTGATCCTTTTGTCGCGAAGGCGAATGCTCGTCAAACAAAACGGCGTCCTCGGTGATCAAACTAGAACGGAAGACTCTCATGGACCGCCCAGAAAAATCGTTTACCGAACGAATTTCACGCGACCAGACTCGAATGCCTCGCCGGAACATTGATGCCGGCGAGGTGTTCTTGGTCCGCGGCAAAGACAGCAGTGGTCGGCAAGCTTGGTACTACGTTCGGGTTCCTCGAACCAGAGCCGCGATATTCGAACGGAAAGAATCGTCCGACTCGCTAAACCTCAATGATTGGGGCCAAATCCTGTTATCCGGATTCGGCGATTCACCTCCCGCGTCCGCGAAGCAAAAGGCCTGGGAGGAATTCGGATTCCGCGAGGGAAGCTTAGGACTTCTTTCGCCCGAGTCAAAGTTCCACTCCCATGCCAACCGGCAACCGAGTGCAGGACGCGAGTTGCAAAGCCGTTCACAACGACTCGATCGGATTCAATACGAACAATCCTATCGCCGGCTACCCTACGGAATTTTTTAGCAGCGAGATCAATTCGTTGACTTCGCCTATGGTCCAACTTCGGCAAAGAGCATCGGCGAGTTCGTTGGGCGTTGCTTGTCTTAGTATCTGGTGCAAGCCCTGGTGCAAGCTATGCAATTCGCTTTTGTTTTCCCCTTGTTTTATAGGGTTTTCCTCTCGCTGCTTCTGCGTTCGGGACGTAGAGGTCGCAAGTTCGAATCTTGTCACCCCGACTCTTACCACATAAGGGTTTACGTCAATTCGGAATTCGGCCAATCGTCCAAATTGCAGAGTTATTGCAGAGAAACGAGGTTACCTTATCGTAAATAGGTAGTTCTCGACGAGTCTTCCAGTCCGCTAAGTGTTTCACTACGGAGGACTCGAAAATGCGAAATCCAAAACCCTTTTTCCGTCGCTTCACCAAGTCGTGGTATGTCCAGATTGACTCCAAACAGATCAATCTCGGCCCTGACAAAAACGAAGCCTTCCA
>JAGQOZ010000907.1 GCA_020426955.1 Planctomycetales bacterium | reverse complement strand
CTGAACGTGATACGAACGCTGGAATCCGGCCAATAGGTTTGATTCGAATAACGCATACTCGCTCGATTTGGCGCGCGAAATCGGGCGGTGTGTCGCGCCGCATAGCACAGGAACCTTCAATGCGGTCGACGCGATCGCTTCGATACCACTTGTCTCTTCGCTCCAAGAGTTCTGTTCTGACATTTGAGCCCAAATGGTTCGCAATTTGCGATTCTTTCCGCCACGGCAAATTGGTAACCGCGTAGACTCGTGTTGGGAGGAAAATGTGAAGACGCATGTTGTGATTTTTGAGGCTCGAGGTGGCACGGACAAGGGCGAATATGGTTATCGTCCCGATTCCAAACCGATCATAGATTCGCTGACGCAAAAGGGCTGGACGTCCGAAATTATCTTTTACCGCGACGAAGATCGCGGCGAAATCTATCGCCACACCTGTGCGAAGGCAGGTGCTTATATCAGTCGCGTCAATCCGGGAAATTTGCCCAGCGAAGTTGGCTACTTTCAGATGCTGCGAGAACTGGTGAAACACGGTGTGATTGGTCTGCCGCATCCCGATGCCATGATTAACTACGGCGCCAAGAACGCGGTGGAAAAATTGAAGGGAACCGAAATCGTTCCGGAAGACGTCAAGTGTTACTACGACTTTGAAACTTTCAAAGCAGAATTCCCGGCTAGTCTGGCCAACGGTGTGCGAGTGGCCAAACAGAATCGAGGTTCTACGGGCGAAGGGATTTGGCGAGTCGAAGTGTTGGATGCGAACCCCAATGGAGTCGTTTCGCTAGATCAGATGGTCAAGTGTACCGAAGCCAAGGACAACCATGTAGAGACAATGCCGCTGGGCGAATTCATCGACTTCTGCGTCAAGTATCTAGACGGTGAAGGCGGCATGATTTTGGATATGCCATTTCTAGAACGCATCAAAGAAGGTGAAATTCGAGTTTTCATGCTTCGCAATTCGGTGGTGAACATCGTTCACAAAAAACCAGCCGATGCACCAGACGCGTTTTCGGCAACACTGTTTTCCGGTGCCAAGTACACCTATGAAACGCCCGACAAGTGGCCGGAATTGGTCGGCATTGTCAACAGAAGCGTTCCTGTCATCCAGCGTCGGCTGGGGAACTACGACCTACCGTTGATCTGGACGATTGATTTCATCTTGGATACCGATCCAGAGACGGGCGAAGACAAATACGTCTTGGGCGAAATCAATGCATCCTGCGTGGGATTTAGTACGCATTTGGAATTGAGCGAAGACATTGCGAACGAAATTGTGCGACTGATGGAAGCAGAAGCCGTGGTCAATCCCAACTGGATGGCATTTGCCAACTGACTTAGACCATCTTGTTTTCCACTGTTCACGACATCAATTTCATCGACCGCCGTCAACGACGACTGCGGTCGATTTTCTTATGCGCTCTGTCAGTAGTTTGGCCAAAAATCGTGGGACTGTAGGCTTGGCCGCCGGGTGCGAGCTATAATGAAGCTGGAGGAAAAGAAAGTGGTTTCTGCTGCGAAGGCCTACAAAATGTTGGGAAACGAATCGCTTTGGATGGTTGCGCAGCGATGTTCTGAACTATTCAACAGGGCTGGGATTCCGTATGGCGTTTGTGGTGGTGTTGCTGTTTGCTTACATGGGTACCAACGCAATACGGTTGATGTCGACATGATTATCCGGCCCGAGGACAGTGATCGCGTCCGGCAGTTGCTTCAGGAAAATGGCTTTACATGGAATCCAGAGACCGTTGAATTTACTACTGACGACGGATTTGTAGTGCAATTCTTAGTCGCTGGGTCAAATGCGGGCAAAGATTCGGAAGTCAAAGTGGTCTTGCCGGAAGGTGATCTGAACGTCGACGAGATGGAAGGCATGTCGGTCGTTCGTCTATCGCGATTGATCGAAATGAAGATTGCTTGCGGCATGAACAATCTTCGCCGAACTCACAAAGATTTTGCCGATGTCGTGGAATTGATTGCCATTCGAAACTTGGACAGTTCGTTCGCTCGCTACTTACACAAGACCGTACGCCCCACGTTTCGGCGGCTAGTGCGAAATGCAAACGCAGATGGCAAGTGACCGGCCGAGTTGGATGCTTTTCGCATTTGCAAAAACATCCGTTGCGAATCTGCTAT
>JAGQOZ010000906.1 GCA_020426955.1 Planctomycetales bacterium | reverse complement strand
TGATAGTCAGGCCGTTCAACCCGTTGAGGAATACGGTTTGTTTGGTACGGCTCTGCCACAGGAAGTCTTCGAAGAGAAAAACTCGCAGGCACCCAACATTGAACGCAACCTCGAAATGGAAATGTAATTCCTCATTCGAATCAACCCCATCGGCCGGCTCGAAGAACGAGTCGGCCATTTTTTTGCCTACAACGAAACACGATGCGCACTTGGCACGTGACTTGGCAGCATCAACTCTTTGACGGCAGAGGAAACGGTATGAACTCACCATCACTCGTGAATAAACTCACCATGCTAACGCTAGAACAAGCAGCCAGTCTGCTTTTGCTATCGACCGAAGAGACAATCCAATTGGCAGATTCTGGTCGAATCCGTTGTTTCCGACTCGGTCAGCAGGGCGATGTGCTCCGCTTCATTCGATTGGATGTCGATTCTTTTCTCGCGGCAAATCAAACCGTTAGACAAGCAACAGGTGAGCGGTGATTTGATGAGTGATCTTCAACTCCGCCGCCGCGCATTACAATTGCAGAATCGCTTGGGCAAGTCCAAGTTGACGCCTCCCGAGATCGCACGGATGTGGGGCATCAAGAGCCAGAAGGTTATCGCCTGGATTCGCTCTGGCGAACTGCGGGCGATTAATGCAGCCGAGAATGCCTCGGGGTATCGTCCACGTTTTCTGGTCGACGTGGAAGATCTGGCCTTGTTCGAACTTCAACGTGAAGCCAAACCCGTAGAGCGTCGTCCTAGACGCAAACGCCGAGGGCAACCGACTGGTTTTACCGAATATTTCTAATTCGGCTCGCCAAATAACCAAGTTCGTACGTGGTTTGTGACACGTTCCAGTCGTTCACGAGAAATACCTTCGCGATAGACCGCTGACATGTCGTTCGACGCCGGAGCATGCCCCATGATGTGGTTGACCGCCACCTGATCCCCCGTTTCGCCTGCTTCCGTTTCAAACGTATGCCGTAAGGCATAAAACCCAACGCCTTTTCGGTAGAGTTTAGTTTCGTCCAGAAGCTTGCGAAACTCCTTGGATATCGGGTTGTCCATGGTCTGCTTGTACCAGGAGTGTCCGTACTTCGTGATGAAAACGCGGCCTTGCAGATCGTCGGACTTGGCGTTCGGTCGCTCTTCGAGTACCTGTTTGATTTGATCAATGGTTTCGGGCCAAAGTGGACAAGTTCTTGCGACGCCGGACTTGGGTCGTGGGTAGTCGAGCCAAGCATCTGTGAAGTCAAGCGACGATTCGGTGAGACGTGCTACGTCCCCATTGCCACAACCACAATTGATACCCAGCAGGATCATTCCCTTCAGTTGTACGGAAGCGTGCTGCAGGAGCGTTTGGATCTCGTCTTTGGAAAAGCGTTTGGGACTACTTTCCGCACGGTGCTTACGCAATACCTTTTGAGAAGGACGTTTAAAGGAAGGACCAAAACGAATGGGCTGTTCGATCAGGCCAGCCTCGAAGGCATATTTGAAGACGACTCGAATCCGAGTCACCTCATTACCCAGCGAGACAGGGCCACGCGACTTGGCAAGTGTCGTTCGCAGCGAAACAAAGTCATCCGCGTGCAAATCGTCAACGAAACGATCAGCCCCGAACGCATCGACGATTCGTTCGCAGCTCTTGTGGTATTCCTGCCAGGTACGCTCGACAATTTCGCCAGCGTCGAGCCGATGTTTGCGGTCGTTCAGAAACGCGTTGCAAAGATGACGCACGGTGAGGCCGTCGCGGTCCACGCGAGGTGTCCGGCCAGCATACAAATCATCGCGTTGTTCTTGGAACCGTTGCAGAGCGCCCATCGGGTCATCCCAGGGGCCGAAGTAGTGCAGTTTTCCTCGGATCTTCTTCGCCCAGCGTTTCGTCGCGTGAGGAAACAAAGGAAAGTCTGGATAGGGCTTGGATGGCTTGCTGGCCTTGGCACGGTTGGATACGCTTGATGGGTCTGACATAGAGGAAATCCCCTTTCAGGCCGGAAATCCGGCAAATCTTCGTGACGGGTGTCAAAGCGGGTGTCACGATGATTATTGAAAGGGTTTCCAAAAGGTCAAGCAAGTCATTGCAAAACAAGGACTTAAGCGCCTGTAGCTCAGGGGATAGAGCAACGGTTTCCTAAACCGTAGGTCG
>JAGQOZ010000905.1 GCA_020426955.1 Planctomycetales bacterium | reverse complement strand
TTGGCGGACGATCACACCATGGTTCGTGAAGCGCTGGCTCGTATCCTGGACGAAAGCGGCGAAATCACCGTTGTCGCGCAGGCCAGCGATGGTGAACAAGCGGTCGAAGCTGTAAAGAGTCATCATCCGCAAGTGGTGGTGTTGGACTACACCATGCCGCAAGAGCACGCGCCGCAAGTGACACAGCGGTTATTGAAGTTGGCGCCGCAACTGAAAATCCTGGTGCTGACGGTACATGAAAATATTCACTATGCCGTGCGAGTATTAGAAAACGGAGCGCATGGTTACTTGATCAAATCCGCCGCGGCGGATGAACTGGTGGAAGCCATCAAGACAGTTCACCAAGGTCAAGTCTATCTGTCGTCCGCGGTTTCGCAGGAAGTGCTGCAACATTTGCGACGACCGAAACGCAAGCGAGAAGGCATAGAATCATTGTCGCAACGCGAATTTGATTTTCTTCGCATCATGGCGTCGGGCAACAGCCTGCAGGAATGCGCCAAAGAAATGGGCATCAGCACCAGCACGGCGTCCACCTATCGTTCGCGCATCATGGAAAAGCTGAATTTGCAAAACACGGCCGAATTGATCCGCTATGCTATTGAGCACGATCTAGCATAGTACTGAAGATTTTGCTTCTGCCGAAAGGACCGAACCATGCACCGCATTCAAGGCTGGGCGATTGCCTGTCTGATATTGGGGCTTCTGTCGAATGACAACCATGTGTCATTCGCGGACGAAGCAGATGATTCCGTTCAGCCAGTGGCATCGCTGTTGGCGGCGCGCTGCCTTGGTTGCCACAGCGGTGATGAACCTAAGGGCGGCTTGGATCTTTCCAGTCGCCAAGCGGCATTGGCTGGAGGTGATTCGGGCGAAGTCCTGTTGCTTGAAGCCTGGCCAGACAGTCTCATCTGGGAATACGTCAACTCGGATCAAATGCCGCCCAAGAAGGCGCTGTCGAACGAAGAAAAGGCGATCTTCCAAGACTGGTTGGCCGCCGGTGCACCCTGGCCGAAAGATCCCATTGACGTGTTCGCTCGTTCTACTGAAGTGCGAGCGGGAAAGGATTGGTGGTCGCTGCAGCCGGTAGCGTCTGTTCCCATTCCGGAAGTGGATCCCAATACGCCTTGGATTAAGAATCCGATTGACGCGTTTGTGTGGCAGCAGTTGCAACAGCATGATCTTACGCCGTCACCGGCAGCGGACAAACGCACGCTGATAAGACGACTATCATTCGATCTATTAGGCCTGCCACCTTCACCAGACGATGTCGAAGTGTTTGACAACGACGATGCGGACGACGCTTACGATCGGCTGGTCAACCGAATGCTCGATTCGCCTCACTACGGCGAACGCTGGGCCCGGCATTGGCTGGACGTGGTTCGCTTTGGCGAAAGCAATGGTTTTGAATACGATCAACCTCGCAACAACGCTTGGCCGTATCGCAACTGGGTCATTCAAGCCTTGAACCAAGATCTGCCGTACGATCAATTTGTGCGCCTGCAATTGGCCGGCGATGTTTTGCAGCCGGACAATTATTCAGCCGCAGCCGCTACCGGTTACTTGGTGGCGGGTCCGCACAACACAACGCTGCCCGCCAATGATCAGATGCGCATGGTCATGGCGCAGGACGAACTAGAAGATTTGGTCGGCAACGTAGGTCAAACTTTCTTGGGGCTCACCGTCAATTGTGCTCGCTGCCACGATCATAAATTCGATCCGATTTCTCAACACGAATATTATCAACTGGCCGCTTCGCTGACCGGTGTGACGCATGGCGAACGGTCGTTCCCGCCAGAATACCCAGCGAAAGTGCAACAACGAAAAACCGAAGTCCAAGCTCGGCTGGTT
Organism: Planctomycetales bacterium; assembly: GCA_020426955.1. GTDB lineage: Bacteria > Planctomycetota > Planctomycetia > Pirellulales > Pirellulaceae > JAGQOZ01. The sequence goes on along the minus strand of JAGQOZ010000905.1, from coordinate 284 downwards.
CATCTCCAACAGCAGATCGATGCGGTTCATGCAGAGATCCGCGCCGCGATTCTTGCCGAACGCTCCGATGCTGCCGTATCACGTTCCGCACCGGTCCCTAGATTGGCTTGGGATTTTACGAACGCAGATGCGAATGCGCTGGCTTCCGTTCGCTTGCACGGCACAGCAACGCTGGACGCCAATGGCCTGACCGTGAACGGCCCGCAGTCGTTCGCCGCCAGCACTCCACTGGAGACAAAAAAGAAAAAAAAAACGTTGGAAGCGTGGGTCATGCTTAGCGACTT
>JAGQOZ010000904.1 GCA_020426955.1 Planctomycetales bacterium | reverse complement strand
CAACCGCCTTCGCCCAATTCTCTGATCAGCTGGTAGCGGTCGATCTGTTGTCCCACGTCCATCGTGGAATCGTCCTGCTGCGGAAGACTCTGTTCGCTAAGCACGCCATCTTCTTCGTCATGAAAGCGAAGCAGTTGCTCGACTTCTTCTTGTAGAATTTCATTTCCCGCGCACGCGTCAGACACAAAATCGTCACGCTCGGTTCGATCCAGGATTTCGATCGCTTGTTCGAATAGTTCTCGTGCAGAAAGTGTCATGCTGTCTCCGCATTCGTGGCGATCCTTCTCGGTACAGGACGTGTGAAGGTTGCCAGGGATTTGTTGGCAGCGAAGGTCGCTATTTCAAAACGGTTCTTACACCCATAAGCAACGTAACGAACGGGCATTTTGTGCCAGAATTCCTGGGTTGTGGACAAAATGGCAGCTATTTGCCAGTTTCAGAAAGTTCTTTCCGCAACAAAGCTCGAGCATACGCCCACAGACGATTGGCGGTACGCACCGAAACACCGGCGGCATCCGCTGCCTCTCGGATAGTCATCCCCATGAAGTAACGCAATTCGACGATGCGAGCAGCCTGTTCGTCAATTTCAGAGACAACATGCAGCGCGTGATCAATGGCTAACACTTCGGCGGGCCGGTCTAACCACAGTTGTTCGCAATCCGTTTCTAGTCGTTGATAACCACCACCGCGATACTCGGCCGCCTTCTGACGCGCTCGATCGACCATGATGTGCCGCATTGCTTTGCGAACATAGGCACTGAAATGATCGCGACTGGACCAATCACACGGTTTCCCAGTCAGCCGCAGAAAGGCTTCGTGAGCCAAAGCAGTCACCTGCAGAGATTCGTTCGGCTCGCCACTTCTTAGCGTGCGTTTTGCGATTTGACGTAATTCGCGATACAGTTCGGCAAAGTCGTCATCGGATATCTGCTCGCCCTGACCAAACGACCGGATTAGATTCGTCAGTTCTGACATCGTTGGCCCCACAATACGAAAAAACTACCTGACGGGTGCTGACTCATCTTAGCACGTTTCGGTGCGCGATTCACGTCCGAATTCGGCGGCGTCAAGCATCAAACTTCTGTCTGAGTCCCCGGAGCCGGGGATTGATTCAGCGTAAAACTGCTGATGAAGTACTGGTCTTGTACGAAGTGCTACGGATCCAGATTTTTTTGGCACAAGTCAAAGGCACATTTCCGTATTCCCTTGCGAACAGTTCTCTTTTTCTAACTATGAGGAACCCAAATGCTTAAAACCAGATTAACCGCCATTGTATTCATGTTCATGAGCATCTCGTGCGTTGCGCAGGAAATCCTGTTAGACGATTTTTCTTCTGGCGTCTTAGATCCAACGTTATGGATTCAACTCGATACGAATGTCACCGATGACGGACCGAAGCCATGGGGCCCCGGGGTCTTCGACGCTTCTTCTGGGGAATTGAATCTGCGAACAACCGGAGTGGTTCCGGCGACTCCCGGAAGGTTTGAGCCGGAAAACGGCGGCTTTCTGGCGGCGGGCTGGTTGGCATCAGCAGTCGATCCAACGTTTTCCAACGGAACGCTGCGAGCCAAAATGCGAATCGACACACCCGTGGCAGCCAGTTTGAATCTGCGATCGGACCTCACAACGTTTTCGTCGTACAATTTCAATCTTAACGCCGATGACGGCATTTTTCGTATCGTTCGGTTCGAAAACGGAGCCGGACAGCTTCTGGGCGAGCTACCCGGGGTCACGCTGAGCCAAGGCGAAGACTGGTGGGTCGAAGCGACCTCGATCGGCAACCAGCACTCAATGAAAGTTTGGCAGGTAGGTTCAGCGGAGCCAGATCAACCACAGCTGACTGTAACGGACGATACATTCAGCCAAGGCATGCTTGGACTCGGCGCGGGCCTGTCTGCCGGCGACATGGACACAATGGTCAATGCAACCTTTGACGACGTGACGTTCATTGTGCCCGAGCCGCATAGTGCAGCAATCATTTTGTCAGGCATATTCGCCATCGGGCTGGCGGTGCGCAGACGATAGCTTTGCTTATTCCCGTGTGATTATTCTAACCCTGTTGAGAAACCACTATGATTCGCATCCGAATTACGCTTTTTGCTCTGTTCTTGCTTCCTGCCACCCTGTCCTATG
>JAGQOZ010000903.1 GCA_020426955.1 Planctomycetales bacterium | reverse complement strand
TCGCCTAGTACTTCAATTTCAATGAGTTACATTTGGTATACTGTCTCCTCATCAAATCCCGTTTTCGTACAGGGGACTTTCACCCCACAAGTCCACGCCCATGTTGGGCGTACCGGTGAACGGGAGCCGCCGGTGACGCCGGTTTTGAGATCCTAGCTTTTATGCGGCGGCCCCGTTACCGCTGTCGTTCTGTCGCTTAATCAACCACGACATATGCATCCATGGCTGGAATCACAAACTTCGTCGCTGGTGAAGAAGCAATCGCAGGTAACGTTTACTGGTCGATTGATGATCGTCTCAGCTTCGACCTCGAATTGACTGACCGAAATGGCGGGCACAGCGATAAGCCAACCGTAGCCACGGATTACGGTTCAGACATCGGCATCGACCCAAGAATCGAAACGGGAAACCGGGTCAAATTCATCAACTTGGACGCGTATAGTGGGCTCTGGACCATCGCTGGAACGGAATTAAACCTGTCTAAAGTTGAAGCTGCCGTCAAGCGTGTGACACTCAATCGAGGATTTACAGACAGTAAGGACCGATATCACGCAACGCCTGAATCGTGGTTTCAAGAGCTTGCTACACAAACACGTCGGCAGGTCGTTACCAGCAAGCTCACGGTCGATCCAGCTCTAATTTGTGATCTACGAAGATTCAGTACTTCGATTCTTCACTGGTTAGGGGACGATGAAGGACGACTCCTGCGACTTAACGCTGCGAGCCTCGAACGTTTGCTGATGACGCTGATTGACAGGATGGGCTACCACGTGACGCCTGTGGGCGACACAAACCAGAAAGACGGTGGCATCGATATTGTCGCTTGGCCGGAACATGGCCTGCCGCATGTCGTGGCGATTCAGGCCAAGCACCACGCAGTGCAAGGCAATACGTCCGTCGGCGAAGTACGGAATTTCGTCGGAGCTATCGAGGCAAATCCAGTATTCAATTTTGGATTGCTGGTCACTAACACTGGCTTTACTGCCGACGCGAAAGCGTTTGCAGACAAAGTCCCAACGAAGGTTCGCCTTCGATCCGGACAGGATCTCGTTCGCTGGCTGAATAACGACTTGGCCGGCGAGGCCGACTGGCTACCGGACGAAATTGAGATTGCGCTCGGCGTGACAACGAAGTTGACCACATCGCCGAAACTTACAGACATGAATCATGAGGTGACGCGCGCGCGAAGGGTGCTCGACATGTTCTTGCCAAGTGGCGAGTATACAAGGGAGCCGTTCGGCAAAATGTTCGAGCCCGCTGGCAAGAATCGCGACAGAACAACGCCGTGAACCGGAGCGGCGAAGTCGTGCGGATTAACAATGGACAATTCTTCGTCGCCGCCCGGTTACGGCAGGCGTTATGCCACAAGGGATCTCACAATGAACGGCCTCCGATGCATATGTTCACTCGTCGCGTGCCTGCTTGTGGATGATGCTTGTGTTGCGCAGGTTTCATCAATGCCACCAGTCGACGAACGCACTCCATTGGAGATCATCAAGAGTCAGCATCGCATGACGATTGACGGCGTTTCCATTCCGGAGTTTGACGACAACCCAGAGTTCAGGTTTCCGGTTGAAGGTGAATCTATCAACGACTGCCCGTCGCTCAAGATTGGCCAAGAGATTCCACTGCTCACTGGAATGACACTAGAAGGTAAACAGCTCGCCCTTGAACACTCGACGAAGCACAAGGCCACGCTCGTTATATTCTGGTGTTCCGACTGTTCAGCCTGTACTGGCGAAATGCCATATCTCAATGCGTTGCACACTGTTCATGGCAAACACGGTTTTCGGATCGTGGGTGTCAACATGGACCTCCGCAAGGCGCGGGCGTTAAAAACGGTCAAACGTTACGAAGTTGGGTGGCCTTCTATTTTTGACGGAGAGGATGGTCCGATTGGCGAACAGTGGAATATTTCGGTTTTTCCGACCATGCTGCTCCTGGATACCGAGGGAAAAATTTTGATGGGCACAGATGGACTTCGTTCGCCGACGCGGTTTAGTCTCATCGGAGACCAAATCGACAAATCTTACGTCTACCCAGACGGGCTTCGCTGTGCGCTCCTTCGACTTTGCCCACCGGATCACACACGAGATTCAGCGCAGTCCAGTGGTGGCATAACATCAGTGGATTAGAAACTCGCG
>JAGQOZ010000902.1 GCA_020426955.1 Planctomycetales bacterium | reverse complement strand
TCGCCAAGAAGTCTGATGCGCCAATGATCCTACGCTCTTGCATTTTCGCTGGACTCGGTGCAGTCATCACCGTGATTCTCACACCAGTCCCGACCGGTAGATACCGCACTCCGATCGGCACCATCATCACGGGTGTGTTAATTGGTTGGTTCGTGGCTGCGTTAGTTAATCAGTCGCGCAGAGACGCACGCCCTGAAAACGGGGCTCTTGATCCCGAACAAACACCCCATCCATGATAGGCACCGTGTACAACCCGGTTTGCCGGGCGCGGATAAAGTTGCTACGATTCGTTGTACGCGACGCCGGGCATCCTTTAATCGCAAAATGGCGAACAAACGGTTGCAGTGGAGCGGCGGTACTGGGCGTGGTAGCATGGCAAGTCAACCGCCGCCGCCCACTGAACCGGGTCCGTTCGCCGACAAGAAGATCGCACAATGCCAGATCCGGTCGAAGCCACGTTCACTATTTCGCGGGATGAGTACATCCGTGCAATCCGTCGGTACTACAAGACGAAACTCCAACTGAAGCGAGATCTTGTCGGTAGCGTTGTCGCGATTGCTGTCGGAATCTATTTGCTGTGGTCAACCAGCATGACGGGGGTGGCGTGGCTACTAGTTATTGCCGGGGCAATATTGCTCATCCTCGTCATCTACGCCGTAGCGCTGCTGCCACAATTGATATATCGCTATCAACCAAAGCTAAAATCTGAATACCGCCTTCGATTCAGGGACGATGCGATCGGATTTCAGACCGACGAAATTGACTCGGAGCTGAAATGGTCGATCTACCATTCGTGGCTACGTGACGATGAATTCTACATTTTGTATCATGGCAGGCGTGATGTCTCAGTGATACCGCGTCGAGCGTTGGAAGATGGCGCGGACGAGCGACTTACCGATTTGCTCAACCAGAAGATTGGACCGGCAATTGCCTGACGCTGTCATCATTCCAGTGCGAAAGGTCGGCGAACCATCGCATGCACGGGAGCGGCGGTTGTCAGCGGATTTGCGAAATCAACACCAACTCCCGCCGCCCCGTGATGCGGGACGTTCTGTGATGAAAGATTCAGACTTACACTCGCGTAAACCGCTGTTGCGTCGACAGAGAATCGTCCTGCTGACGGGCGCGGCGATGGTCGGATCGTACTATGTGCTGCGTGCCATCCCTTGGACGCTTGAAACTGGCGCCGCGCTCGGCATTACACTCGCGCTGGCGGCGTGCGGCCTTTTGACCGTAGCTTTCGCTGCGATCTCTAGCCGTCGGCAACGCATCACCTGTCTCGTAATAACGTCGCTACTTGTGCTCGCAGTATTCGTATGGCTCACGCCGAACTTCCGCCGGGCTTCGTTGCAGCGACAACTCCGAATATTGGGTGCCAAGGTGACGTCAGAAACCGACGCTGGGGACGGTGTTTGGTTTCAATATCGAGGCTTTTATTTGCCGTGCTGGATCAGGGACCAACTCGGTGATGCATTCTTTGGACCGATTGACGAGGTCAACTTTAGCAACCGCGATGTCCCGCTGGACGAGATCATGAAACTCGATTTTGACGACCCGATTGCAACCCTTAATCTCAGTTTTGCTGATGTATCCAATGACGATCTTGTTAGATTGACACAGATCATTGACGCCCGGCAGGTCTTGTTGAATTCTCTTCCCGTGGACGCTGAGACCCTGAACGCATTCGGCCAAATGGGATCGCTCTCACACATCGCGGCCATTGACACGAACGTTTCGCCCACAGATGCGACCGATTTTGTGGTTCGCCATCCGAGGGTGAATCTCGTTCACGGAGATTTTACAAATGGGTATGGATTTGTGCGGGTGCCGATCACAGAACAATGAAATGCACCGGAGATCGCCATAGTGCGTTTCTTGATGGATCGTCGTGTGGGCGATCCCGGTGATTTCCACCGTTATCGCACTCATGTCAGATCTCGAATCCGTCAACTCGATGCTTGCCGAAATCGCCAAGGCGAACGACGGCGTTAGCCACGGATCGGACTATTCGATCAATGTGCTTCCGGCGGCCGAATCAATGAAACTTGCCCTCGATGCTTACTTCTCGGGAATGAGCACGTCCAACTGTGCTTCTCAATCCGCGGAGAGTTGGAACATCCGAACAACAGAAATCGAAGGCGCGAA
>JAGQOZ010000901.1 GCA_020426955.1 Planctomycetales bacterium | reverse complement strand
CATCCCAGTCAGCCAACTGCATTCGTTCCGGTCGATATAGCCTGACGTCAATTGTGTCGAGCCGTGTGAGTTGGTGGTTCGTATCAAACGAAAGAAGTTCCACATGGGATTCGCTGGCCGCCACCACGAAGCGATTGCCATTCGCATCCGCATCGCTGACAACCAATTTTTGGATGGGAGCCAACGGTCGAATCTCTGACGAGTGTGGCTGGTAATCCAGATCCACATCGTTGGATAAGAACCAAGAATACGTTTCACTTGCAGCCAGGAAATCTACTTTGCCGTTTCCATCCAAATCAGCCGCCGCCATCGCGGAAAAGCCGCCTGGAACATGAAACATGGTTCGAGCCAAGTCAAACACATCACCTTGTCCGGCGACGTCCGCTCGATTACGTTTCCACTGGACATCTCCTTGAACGCGGAACGCCATCACAATGTCATCCAAGCCGTCCTGGTCCACGTCCGTGACGAAGGATTGACGAGTGATATCCGCTTGGAACGCCTGAACTAAGTCAAAGCCTTGAGCTGCCAAAAGTCGACGGTCTTCCAAGACTTCGTAGCATCGCTTCTTTCTGAGCATTGTGTACCTCGTCGGATTCGAGTTAGGAGCCGCTGCATGGTGTCTCTATATATTTAACGAAACCTTCTGTCACAATTTCCCCGAAACCGAGGCAATTCCCTTGAACTTCGATTCTGATCGCGTTTGTGCACCAGAATCGCGAGCGGCGCCGTGACGGAAATAGAATCTAGGTTGCGTGGCGTATTCCGCCCAGTTTGGCCGCTCTCGGCGAGTTTCTACACTTGGGCCAAGGCGAAATCGGCGAACGGTTCAACCAACCTCACGTACCCTTTCTGAACGAAGGAGCGTCTCAGGCACTTTTTTGCGTTCTGCCCGATTGATGAAACGTTACATTGCCGACATCATGGCATGCAGTCACATGTATTGCTGGTTGGAAGTGGCAAGTTCCTGTTGGTCTTGTTGATCGGCTTCCATCGCAAATCAATCTCTGGGAAGTAGCATGAAAAATCTTTTGGTGATCGGCGGCGGCACGGGAATTGGCTTAGGCGCCGCGGAATATTTCTTGCAGCAAGGATACCGAGTTGTCATTGCGGGGCGAAGAGAATCGGTGTTGGCGGATGCGGTGTCTTCGCTTCAAGCGGAAGACGATTCGTTGCCCGTCTGGGGCCGCACTGTCGATGTGGCGGATCGAACAAGCGTGGTCGAATTGGTTCGCTGGGCTACCGAAAAGATGGGGCAAATTGATGTGGTGGTCAATGCCGCCGGAGTGAACATCAAGAACCGCACGATGCTGGACATGCAACCCGAACAATGGGACCACATTTTGGCTATCAACGCCACGGGCGTGTACAACGTGCTATGGGCCGTGCTGCCGCAGATGCGTAGTCGGCAAGACGGACTGTTTATCAACATTTCTTCTATCGCGGGCAAGCGAGCGGCGAATTTGGCAGGCATCGCGTATTGCGGATCCAAGTTTGCCGCCACTGGATTAGGGACGGCCGTAGGTCTGGAAGAGGCTCATCGAGGTATCCGGATTACAAATGTTTATCCGGGCGAAGTCGAAACTCCGCTGCTGGATCAACGTCCGGCGCCCGTCAGCGAAGAACGACGGCGAACCATGCTGCAGCCGTCTGATATTGCGTCGGTGCTGTATTCGATTGCCGAATTACCCGCTCGCGCGCACGTCCCAGAACTGGTCATCAAACCGACCGTGCAAGATTACGCGTAGACTCCAGCGACGATTCGACTTTTTCGGCTCACGAGTATAACGTGGTAACGCAACAAAACGCTGTTATTCGAGTAGAATAGGTGGTGGCTCGGAAAAACCAGATGTTGGTAGTCCCGCCTTCAGGCGGAAGGAGACGATTCCGCCTGAAGGCGGGACTACGAACTTGGCGATGTATTTCAAACCTAACCTAACTACGCACTGCAAACCGACGTCGCATTCGCTTGGTGAATACTTCAGCAAGGTCCAGCCAAATCGTTTCGTATGTTCGTGATTCTTTTTTGTGGGACGCAGCATGATCCAGTGGTCTCATTCTCACTGCAAGATGTTTGTGGCATTCAGTTTTGCTGTTGGTAGCTTGTTGCTACTTGGCTGTCGTCAAGAAAATTCGTCCGTCAACACTCG
>JAGQOZ010000900.1 GCA_020426955.1 Planctomycetales bacterium | reverse complement strand
ACGCCGGTTTCACCGCGCTGGTTTGCGCCATGGCGTTGCTCGCCATAGCGGTAGTTATTGGAACATTGACCTATTCTGCGAGGTGCGAGCATCGCATTGCACAACTAGAAGAAGTTCAACGGGAATTGTATGTCCAAGCCATGCAGACGGACGTTGTTCCCGTGGGGATTGTGGCTCGGCTCGAGAGCGAAGCAGTAAAGTTGGCTGGGGCAACCGGGACATTGTCACAGATTCCCGAGACGTTTTCAGCGTTGGAATCGCTACGGAGGTTGGTTTCGACGTTACCGACTGAACTTCGATTTCGCATGCACGACATTCGAATTGACAGCAAGAAAATTGTTGTCCGCGGAGAAACACGATCGTTCGGCGATGCCGACGCAATCGCCTCCTTGCTAGGCAAGAGCAACATCGACGTTCAACCACTGCAAACCGAGCGGCTAAACGACGAGGGAGTCGGCTTTACGCTTACGGGACTTGTCACTAACCAAAATCCAAACGATGAGCGACCTCAATGAAACGTTCCCAGTTATGGCTGATTTGCGCATGTACCTTGGTGTTGTCGATTGGCGGAATTCATGCGGTCCAATCGCTGTTCGGCAATCTAAGACAATTAAGTGATACGTCGCGAAACCTGGCAACCTGCGAAAACCTCTGTCGGCGCATTGAGTCACTTAGGAATTCGGCCACAAACGCCGCGCTCGAACAACAAAATAAAGACGAATTGACGACGAAAATTGAAGCGGGAGTTCTAAACGCTGGTATCTCAGCCGACTGTTTGACTCGTATCAATCCACAGTCGGGACGTCGAGTTGGTAAGACTGCATACTTGGAGGAAGTGACCGAAATAGAACTGCAGCACGTTACGCTAGAGCAGCTGATAACGCTAGCTTTGTCTGTAGTCAATGACGATTCGGCTATGTTTGTAAGTTCGCTTCGCTTATCAGCGCCCCGTATTGCCATCGAGACAACGAGTGACGTTTGGGACGCAGAAGTTGGCTTGACTCGCTTGGTGTTTTCGCCACAATCCAGCCGGAGTACTCGTTGAGATCCCTGGCGCGCTTGCCCATGACCCATCGCACAACAATTGCATATCTCATTATTTGCCTCACTGCTTGTGGGCAACTCGGTTGTGCGCGATTAAGGGCACGTGATTCCAGCTACGAAACTGTGAAAGTGTCACCCAATCACGATACCGCCAAAGCATCGACGCTCAATTCTGAAGCTGTTCAACTCATTCGTAAGGGTAAGTTGGATGAAGCAGAACACAAACTGAAAGACGCACTTGTTGCCGACATCGATTTTGGCCCGGCACACAATTCACTCGGATACATATATTTTCGCAAGAAGCAGTATTACTTGGCTGCTTGGGAATACGAATTCGCCATTCAGTCGATGGGGCATCTTGCAAGTCCTCACGCGAACTTAGGAATGGTTTACGAAGAGGTGGATCGATTGGATGACGCCATAAATGAATATTCCACCGCATTTGAGTTAGCTCCCAAAGACCCATTCGTGATTGGCAATCTTGCCAGAGCACTAATGAAGCGAGATGAGTCGGATCCGATGCTGCCCCAATTGCTGCGTGAAATAATGCTCTATGACACCCGCGTTTCGTGGAAAAAATGGGCGAAGGAGAAACTGCAAGTCGGGAAATATCACGAAAGCGACGGTTTTCCCGAACGACCTTCCATAATCGACTCAGATTACGAACCGCTGCCTCCAACCCCCGAAGAACTCCTCCCGTTTTCAGCGCCGGTCAAAGCGAGCTACCAACAGCCGACCAGCCGACCACAACGGTTGCCTTCGCCGATGTAATTCTCCATTGGATCATCTGGAGTTTTCGCGGCGATTACCGAGTAAATCTTTCTACTTGGCATAGGGACTCTGGGGCATCAAACCGATGCAATGCGATGCAGGACCGGACTGGCTGGAAGCCGTCTGGCTGTAAATGATCATTCGCCCACCTCGTTCCCATCAGCCAACTGATAGAACTGCTAGACCGTCCCGAGCCAACGGCGGGCATGGAGATCATCAAAGTCCAGTATGTAGATGCCGATACCCTGACCACACGGGCATTTTGGCCGCTCGAGCAAGGCGGAAGGCCGATTGGGATCTATCGTGAAAATAATTCCGGTCGGTCGCAGTGCCGCCG
>JAGQOZ010000899.1 GCA_020426955.1 Planctomycetales bacterium | reverse complement strand
CTGGCTTTGGGATCGACATCACGACGGACCGGATTCCGGTTCGACCTGGTGCTCATTATATGATTGGCGGCATCACGGTGGACCAAGAAGGCAGAACCACTGTGCCCGGCCTGTGGGCGGCGGGCGAAGTGACATCGTCTGGATTGCACGGAGCGAACCGACTGGCCAGCAATAGTTTGTTGGAAGGTTTGGTTTACGGTGCGTCGGCGGGACACGGTGCTTCGTTGTTGGCGAACGAAATTGCCGATAGCTTTCACGCGGAACCAATTGAAAATCCGGAAGTCAGTAACGGCAGTGACCATTTAGATTTGGGTGACATTCGCAATTCACTGAAGAGTCTTATGTGGCGAGATGTCGGCGTGCGTCGAGACCACCATTCGTTAACCGAAGCAGTTGATGCCATTGGAACGTGGTGTCGGTATGTTTTGCCCAGACAGTTTTCTGATCCGCAAGGTTGGGAACTGCAAAACATGCTGATGATTTCTCGATTGATGATTCAAGCGGCGTTGGAACGAACCGAATCTCGAGGCGTGCATTTACGGACTGATTTTCCCGATATCGACGAAGCGAATTGGCATCGCCATCTGACGTGGAAGCGAAAAGATTAGCTGGAATCTATTTTCGGCTCACGGCATTTCATGTTAGACTCTGTCTCTATCAACGACGGTGTTGCGCCCAGCGACAACGATCGCTTGGTTTTCTCAACGGGAAAATGGCAAACGCGTTTTTCCGTTCCCACCTGATATTTTCCTTCCATGCTGTCATTCGCAGCAACTGTTTTTCGATTGGAGATCGTTTTGCAACAAAAGCGAGTCATTGCCGCGCTGGCGGTAGGTATTGTTATCTGGGGTTGGCTGCCAACCGGCGTTGCTCATCCCATTGTCGGTTCGTTGGAAAGGCTCGGTTCGCAAGTGCCGACAGAGCAGTTCGGTCAGGCGTTGATGAACGAGCTGCAATGCCGCAACTGCCACAATCCGCAGGCTGATTCCGAATTACAAAAAACGGCGCCTATTTTGACCAACGTTGGGAGCCGGATCAAAGCCGATTACTTTCGCGCATTTGTGACTGCGCCGCATCAGGTCAAACCGGGTACAACGATGCCGTCTGTGTTTCACGATATGGATCCAAAGCAGGCCGAACAAGAAGCGACCGCCATCTGGCAATTCTTGAAGTCCAAGTCGCTCGATCCACCTGCCGTGGCATACGCCAGAATTGGCTCCAAAGAGCGAGGACAACTATTGTACGAATCAGTTGGCTGTCTAGCGTGTCACGATTCCAAAGCAGCTGAAGCTCAGCCGTTGGCCGATTCCGTTCCGCACGGCAACTTGATGGCCAAATACACGCTGCCGACATTGACCGAATTCTTGCGAGATCCACACGCGGTACGAACGTCCGGACGGATGCCCAATTTGAATTTATCCACCAATGAAGCGGCCGATATCGCCAGTTATTTGCTGGCCGAAGTGCCCGAACAGGCCGGCATTGCCGTCAAATTGTATCAAGGCAGTTGGCAAGCACTGCCCGACTTCGATTCGCTGGAACCGGCGGATACCAAGGGTGTGGATGCGATTTCGGCAACTCCGTTTGGAAACCGAGACAACTTTGGACTGCGGTTCGACTGCACGATTCAAATCGACAATGCTGGCGATTATACGTTCTATTTGCATTCGGACGATGGTTCGCGACTGCTGATCGATGGTGACGTGGTGATTGATCACGATGGAGTCCATGGCGGAACCGAAAAACCTAGCAAAGTCAATTTGGCGGCAGGTCGACATTCGTTGCGAATTGACTTCTTTGAAGCGCAAGGTGGAGAAGAACTGCGAGTTACCTACACGGCGGCCGACGGGCAACGCTTGCCCATTGAATCGCTGGTGGTCAATTCCGTTGACAATGAATTGCAAGCGGAACCGGAGACTGAATTGGACGCGAACTTGATTCAAGCCGGTCAACAGCTGTTTGTGCAACGAGGTTGTGTGGCGTGCCACCAAGTGGACGGCGTACAAGTGGAAGCGAAGGGCGTTCCGTATGAAAATGTGAATCGCGGTTGTTTGTCGGAAACGGTTTCCGATTCTGCTGTCGATTTTCAACTGAATGATTTACAGCGAACCGCGTTGCAAGCTGCTCTGCAGGCTGAATCTACATCGACGACCGA
>JAGQOZ010000008.1:15586-32481 GCA_020426955.1 Planctomycetales bacterium | reverse complement strand
TTCCGGTTTCAATACTGGCCACCGCGATTTTCACGTCCACCGCTTCAGCGTTGTCCAAAGAAAACGTGCCCGACGTTTCCTTGAACATGCCATAGATGTAACTTATTTCCGTGTGTGTTACTCGGAACATGACCGATGAATGCACCGCATCCACTTCGTACGTTTCCGCAAACGAAGCAGGACAAATTCCTATGCACAATAGAGCAGCAAACCAAAATCGCATGTCATTTTCCTTTTGCATCAGCAAATTTTGTCTTAATTGAGTGCGGGGCGAGTGATTTCACGTATCGCCGTCACGACTGCAAGCCTCAGACAACAAAGCACAAGAATACTCGCCGCGTGATTCCAACAAATACCGCACTTGCCATTTGCCACCTCTTGTAACACTCGTAATGACGCCGAGTCAACATTGAGATCTGAATTCCATCGATTTCCTTTGGCCACAATACGAGCACGAGCACCGCTCAATCGCTTAAACCACCTCCCATTTGTTGAAGGCCAGCGTTTCCCAGCGGCGTCATGTTCAGTTGCGAATTCGCGACATTCGTCAAAATCGAACCGATTCGATCCGAATCAAACAAGTGCATCTACGGCGAATTGCGGGCGGCAAGCCAACTTTAAAGTACGATTGGGCGAATTTTATTCTCAGTTTCGCAACCGCAAACCAATTTGTTCCAGTACTGCCAATGCCCATCAACTCGCAACCCACACTGAATTCGCGGACGTCCACCGGACCAGGCAAGGCCGGCGAACTACATTCGACATTGCCCCTGATCGACAATGAGATGGTCGAAATCATTCGCGAATTCCACGAAACGCTTTCCAAACGGCTTGTCGCCTTTCAAGCCTCTTTTTCGGACAGGAACTGGCAACAACTTGCAGACCACGCTCATTGGCTCAAAGGCGTGGGTGGAACCGTAGGATTTGATGTCGTTTCCAGCCAAGCCCATGCATTGGAACAAGCGGTCAAAGCCAAGGCAGAAACCAGCAAAATCAGGTCACTTTTGGACGCGATCCTGGAATCGCATGCCATGATTGTTCTGCCCGATTACCTTCCCAACGAAGAATTAGTCTAGCCGAATGGAGATTAAACATGCGTACGGCGAAGTTGCATACAAACAGGAACGTCCCAGCCCCTGCTTGATAGACAGAGGCGGGTCCATCTCCCTAGGCAAATTCACCGTCGTTTTACGCTTGCCAGAAATCGCCAAGATCCAAGAACGCTGCGTCTCGGGAATTTTGATCCGTCGCCTTGTTCTGTCCGGAATCACCAAACACCTGATCAATCTGCTGGGACTCCAATTCCACTTGTCGGCTCAGTTTAATCAACGCCAGGTTCACCTCATCTTCTTTCTGAACCTGCGAAATCTGGTCCATCAACGTCGGTTGATCTGATTCCAACAATGGCAGCTGAGCTGGATCGCTAGGCTCCGCCAACACGGCCAACAATTCAGCGCCTCCTTGTATCGAGACGATGTACTCGCCGCGAGTTGCTCCATCATTCGCGTCGGGCGAAACGCTCACCTCTAAGTAATATGTCCCATCACCACCGTTGGGAACTCGATATTGGAGCGACGCATTGTGGTCGCTTCCTGAATTGTCGTCTTCGGCTACCAGTACACCGTTCGCATCGTAAAGTCGGAACAGAACGTCCAATTCGTTCACGAATTCACCTTCACTACCGGCAGGAAGAAACGATTCGAACCGAAGTAAACCTTGTTCCGCCGATACCAAATAGTAGTCGGACGAATCGGTCTGTTGGTCAAGATATCCCAACTGCCATTGCCGTCCAACTCGATCCGCAATCGTGATAGGCTGCGAGGTTTCGATGGTGTCATTACCTTCCAAGTTGAAACCAACATTGCGAGCGAGCGTGAGACTGTAATCCGTTCCGTTGTCACCAGAAACTTTGACGTAATAGGTTCCGTTAGCCGGAGCTACAAAGTTTTCGATGACGTCCGTTACGTTGGAATAGTCCACGCGCCCCAAATCTAACTGAACATTATCCAATTCCACTTGTCCAGGACCGGCATTCCCTTCCGGAATGATTTGGTGGAATGTGAGACGAATCTCTTGCCCGACATAAGCAGACAGGTCAACCGAGTTGGTTTGCCATTGTGTGTCACCCAAGCGTTGCTGTGCACCCGTTGGCGTTTCAAATGCGAACAAGGTCTCCAAAATTGCATCTGTATTGGGATCTCGAACCTGAACATCAAACTGCCGTGATCGGGCGTCATCCGCGACAAACAACCATTGCAGTCGCTGACTCCACGTCAAGCTGGGCGAAGTTGCATCAGCCGGAATCTGCACGTCTTGATACAGCATCATCTCCATCGAGATTTCCCCATCAAATCCGTTCCAGGCCACAAAATCGCCGTCTTGGGGCAACGTCTGGTCAATGAACAAATCACCACCCTGTCCAGCGGCCGCCACGGCCCATGGACGAGAAGTGTTGCCGGTGTTGTTAATGCGCCAACCTTCCAACGTGCCGGATTCGAAGCTGCTGTTTCGTAGAATGTCGTTTTGCTCTAGGCCGCGACCCAACTGCTGCCCGTTCGCATCAAACACTTCCACTTGCACATCGCCGCGATCTTGCGCCGCAGCAATCACGTTCAATACATCACGACTAGACAAATCCACTTCGTACCAATCCGCCGGGTCGGGCATGGCAATGCGAATGTTATCCCAACCTCGGCCATCACTGGCAATCGGAAAATCATCAAACTGCTGGAACTTGATCATTAACGGAGCAAAAACCGTGATGCCAAAATCCCTTTCAATCTGACCTAAGTCTACCGAGAATGACTGCCAACGATTGGTTCGAGATTCCGGCGCGGAAAAAATCGGATGCCATTCAAAGCCATTAGTACTGATCGCAATGCCGTCGGCTTCATAACTTTCGATGAAATCACCGGCAAATGGATGCGGTTCGTCCGAATAGTTGATGTGGTCGAACGTCAGGATCGCGTCTTCTTGTCCCGAAAGATCCACATGCCAAATGGCTTCGTTTAGATTCGGCGTGCTAACTCGGTTCACTCCCATTACCAACGCGTACGATCCGTCGGCAGTCGAATAGTCGCCGGTGACATCGATCACACCAAAACTGGACGACGACTTATACGTCCAATAATCCGAATTCAATTGGCCACTTTCAAAATCTTCGCGAAAGACAGTTTCGCCGTCCAAGGTCCCCAGGACCGAAGCCATGTCAGGCGAATTAGCTACCAAAGTTCCAAAGGCGGAATTCAGATTCTGCGCCGACCCCATGCTGTCATTATCACCAGCAATCTGGCGTTCCTCTTCGAAAGCTGAATTCAACAGCACGTTTAATTCGTAATGTCCCGTTGTATCGTTCGCACCGGAAACACGAATGGTAAACAGCGACGATCCTCCATCAATCAAACGCCCTGTCCCTGGATCATTTTGCAGAATCACCAATTCTCCAGGCGCCGTAGCCGTGACCAAGTCAATGGACCGCCCGTCTCGAAACACTTCCACTTGACCTTGCAAAATCGAATCCGTTGTAAGTGACACAGACAGCGATTGCCCATCATCCACCAGAATCTCAAAGTCGTCACTGTCTCCGGCCGCACCAATCGAGGCGACCATGGTCGGATCATAAATCAACGAACCTAATGGTAGTTTGGAATCGAGCGGCGTAAGAAATGGTACGGTTCCAATTTCTAATTCATAGGTGGATTCAAAGCCGGTCGAGAAATGTCCGTACTGATCCAGCACAGCACCGTCTGGCAATTCCGCCGTGAGGATTCCTTCCAAGAACAGTTGACCAATTAAATATTCTACGGTGACTTCGTCCACCAAGGTGACACTGGAGACAGCGCCGTGACTTAGTTCCAAATCATCAACGCCAACACTGTCCGGAAGATAGGGTTCGCTAAAGGTTACTCGCAAACTTCCAAACGGTACCTCGACTTCGCTGGGACCAGGAGAAAACGTTTCCACTACCATCAGTGCTGCATCGTATCCAAACTGTGCAGAATAGCCATTCACCGGGGCGGCATCGGAAAGCCTCACGACACTGCCCGCTTCCAATTGCATGGTTTGCAGACCTTCGTTCGCGACCGGCGAAACATCAAACGTGAATTGCAGTTCAAAATCGGAAACCACCTGCACGCCGTTCGCCGCAATACCATTTACCGTCAACGAAGAAGCGGAGATATCGGCGAGCGTGTCAATCGGATCCAAAAACTCAATACTAAATTCGGTAGGCGGAGTTGTGACCAGTCGGTCATTTCCTGGATTGCTGGAAACCACTTGCAGACCTTGATCCCGAGTACCAGATGACAAACCAAACGCGACTTGTGCTACCGAATCTTGAACGCCAGTGAAACCTTCATTTGGGACATATTCGTCAGCGCCGAAATAAATCAGTTCATCATTTTCGTTCCCAAAAATTCGGTCGCCGCCTAGGCCGGCGGTTCGAGCGATATTGCCACCTTGGTCCATCGTTTGATTCGTACGATTTGCTTGACTAGTGTGCCAGCCACCAAACAAATGTCCAGCTTCGTGAATTGCCACGTTCCCTAACGCTGTGCCTACCAATTCGGCTTTAGTTCGTCCGTTGGCTAACGTAAACTGATTCAGCGAATTCGGATCGGTAGATGGCGCACTTAACAGGTCGAGTAAAACCACGGCCGTTTCTGACGTGTCGAAATTTCCGATGTCTACCGATTCGGCCAACCCGATGGTGCTGATTCCCAGTTCGTCGATGGTGCCTCCAATGATGACTCGCGTAACATTCGCCGCGCCGTACGGATCAAACGCAAACCCCGTTGCATCCAAGAAATCGGAGCTGGTGACAACTTCATAAGCAAAATTTCCGTCCACTCCGTCTGACTGAAAATCCCCATTCGGTCCCGAACCCAGAGCGTCCAACGTATCGATTATTCGAGCACGAGCGAATTCAATGACCTCTTGTTCATCATCCGCAGCCAATCCCCAGTCGCTCAAGAAATCGCGCAGCGGCGACAATTCAGCCACTTCATTGCCAAATCCGTAGAGTTCGCGAGGAGCAATTGTAGCTCCATCAAAATCCAAATACAGAATCTGCTTCTGGCCTCGGTTTTGTTCTTCTAACACAGGCCGGTAGACTCCCATGTCTAGCCGGTATTCTCCCACGCCACTGTCCACCGACACAAAATAGCGTCCGGATGTGGGCGCCACAAACGACACGGTTGCGTTGCCGTCGCGAGGCAACGGCGATTCTGCCGGGTAGATATAACTCGCATCATGACCGGCGCCTTGCACTAGGTTTCCTTCTGGATCCAGAATCGAAAGGTGAATCCCTCCGCCGCTGACATCCGCGCCTAAGATATCTCCTGCCTCGACATCAATCGCATACGTATCCACGTCAGTTTCAATATCCAACCCAATCAAAATGTCATACGCACCTTCGCTGGTGGCACCAATTCCGGAACTGGAATCGAACGGATTGATTGGTCCAAACGTTCCAAAACTGGCAACAGCCACAAAATAGTCATCATCCGCCGGCGCGGTGAACTTTAGAAACGAATCCGTCGACGTGCCAAAATCGTCATTCACGTCTACTCGTTGACCAGTACTGTCGTGAATATAGATAAACGAATCCAATTCCGAACCTTCTGGCGTATTGATATCCACCACCAGTTCTTGCCCGGCCTTCATTCCTCGAACCGCGTAAAAATCGAAGTCTCCCGATCCCGCACCCAGACTTCCGTAAGGACCATCGCCGATTTCCGCATGAGCAAATATAGATTGGCCAGACGAAAGCACCACTTCGTTGGCCTTATTCATGTCACCGTCATCTTCCGCTGGGACAAAGTCCATGGGAATGGGCAACAAGACGCCGTTGATACGAATGGCATTTTCTTCGCCAACACCCGTACCAAATCCGTCCAACACCTCGGCCGTTTCCAGCGAATCGTTGCCACCCACCATATCCGACGCCTCGCCTTCGCTGACATTATTATCCGTGGCAAAGTCGGACAAAGCAGGCCGACCAGCGACGGGCTTTTCACGACCGTAGTTGGTTAATTGGTCTACAAAGTCTTCGCGAGTCATATCGTCCGGAACCAGCGCCGTTGCCGTGGAAGCTCGGAAGTAATCTTCCGTCAATTGAACGTTGAGAATATCACCCCAGGGTTGATAGCCAATCGCATCGATAGACCCCTGAAGTCGTTCCACTTCCACTTCCGACTTCACCTCCTGGCCAAATTGATCCAGCGAGACCACTCGGAGGCTATTCATACCGATGCGGAAGAAGTGTTCGGCAACCTCAAACTTTCCCGTCGCATCTGCCGAAAGATTGTCCACGCCATAAACAGACTCAAACCGAACAACCGCAAAAGGATCGGCTTGTCCCACCAACGTCTCGACCGCGCGATACGTCACCAGCGAATCCAACTCTTCTGATTGATTTTGCAGTGACAGTGTCGGAGTCTGAAGAGGACGTGGCCCTTTTTCAAAGGTGCCTTCTTGAAACGCAGTCACAAAGTCGGCCGTGGTGAAATCTCCGTCTCCGTTCCAGTCACCACTAAGCCATGTGGCATTGTTCGGAATTTCATCCTCATAGACGTCGTTTTGAAACGCCAATACAAAATCGGATGTGCCAAACTTGCCATCAAAATCAGAATCGCCAATGTACGTGCGTGCCAATTCGTTGATCCACATGAGGCGATCCGAGTTCGACAATACTCCATTGCCGTCTACATCAAATGCGGATTGAAATTCGCCACTTCGCACCGCTTCGCTAAGTTGATCCAGATCTGCCACATCCAATGTCTGGCTACCATCAAAATCACCAAGCTCGATCGCATAAACATTGGCTAAGTCGGCTGCCAGGAGCTGCCGATCTTCCAATTTTTCGACATTCAATCGCTGATCACCCAACCGACGAACGATGTTTCTACGCGCTGCCATAATCTTTCCTATCCAACACGGGACTCCACAAATTCGCTCTGCACCGTAGCTATAACTCTTCCTACACAACCGCAATTTTTCACAACTGCACCAAGCTTCAGCGAGCGATCACATGAACGCCGGCAAAACTGCTTTGCCGGTACGTCAGAATCAGCCTTAGACGATAACACGAAACAACAAACTTGTCGCGAATCTGGTTAAGAAAATAAACAACGCAGGGGGAAATGCTACTGAATCTTTGCTTGAATGAACAAAACTACGGTTCAGAATGCCTGCGAATCAGAATGATCCAGTCACCAACGCGATCCGACCGATGCTGTCCCAGCTTGACAACATCGCCTCCGGACACTCGCAGCACGGTACCTGACGTCAAATTGCCCCCGTTTTCCGGATCGAACCAATTTACTTCGAATTCCCCGTTCGCAGCGGTCAAATCGAGTGTGGTCGAATCACGGTTGTTCGCCAAATAGACGACATAGGATTCGTTCGCTTTGGCCAGGCAATACGCCGCGTTTTCGTGCTGCGAATTCCCGACCAGCTCGTCGCGAGACTGCATTTCCCAAAAGCGGATACGGTTATCGTAAAAAAAGCGAGTCGCAATGCGGCAATAATCCCAGCTTTGGTCCCGACTTCTCCAGTCCTGGCAGTTCAGATCATTTTGGACAAACTGGTACCCAAAATAGTATTCCACTCCTGCTCCGCCGCCCATCAGCGTTCCCCACAGCGTTTGCTGCCGAACTTGGTGCTGTGTGTAAATCTTATTTCCTTGTTTGTCATGTCCATCAAAGTCCTGGTAGCCCAAATCAGGACATTGCCCATGCGCTGCAGATCCTGATTCGTCGAAAGCCACAACCCACGGCTGTTTGGTTTTGGATGAAACTTGCACCCAATGCACCGTCTGACGATGCGTTTGGCTGATGTGGCTATTTTGCAGTGAAAGGCCAGTTAACAGCGGCGAACCCAAGTGTGGTTCGTACACCTTGTTTTGCTGATCCGGATACGTATGTATCACACGATGATGACCATATGGATCTAGCTGCTTCAAGTACGCCAACATCGCTTGTTGTTCTTCGAACGACTGCGTATTCTCTTCGCCCAAATTCCAATTCAGAGCTAAATTGTGGCCGAACCGAGCGACAAGTTCACGGCAATACAGTTTGCGTTCGATGCCTAATGCTCCTCCGTCTAACGCTTCCGGCACCGACAAATTATTTCCGTTGCGCTGGTCGTCATTTTCCGTTTCTTGCATCTTGAAGTGCAAATACATACCTCGCCGAGTAGCGTGATCAAAGACAATTCCCCATTGATCCAGCTTGCTGCAATCGTAGTGCAGCTTGTCTTCTCGTTGCACGAAGGGCCACACGTTATCGCCGTCGCCGCCTGCGTTGTAGGTCAGAAACGAAAACGCGTTACATCCTTTGTCCGCCAGATAATTCACCGCTCCGATCAGACCTTTGCCCTTGTGGTCTTGCCAAACCGGATCGCCTGTTCGCCAGTCCCGCACATGCGGTTGCCATGTCTTCAACGGAGCGAGATTCGGTTTTCCAGCGAACGTTCCGTCAAAATCTTGGTAGGCGAGCAATGTTTCGGGCGCGTCGGCGCCGGCCTTCAAAAAATATCGGCCACTACCTGCAAAGCGAAGATACCGTTGGCCCACATACTGCAAACGACCTTCGGCTCGCAAATCTGGTTCCACCTTGTCACTTTCCGTGACCAACACGTCGCCCGTCAAACCATGAACTGCTGGCACAGGCTCAGTTTTCGCGTTATCGTCCACCGCAGTAAGACGTCCTTGCAAGAAAGACGTTTCATACTGCCACCGACCAGTCGAATCGGGAACGAAATGCGAACGCCACACTCGGCCCTGCGTTGCCGACGAATTCGCCGCATCACCATCCGCCGCGAAATAACCAAGCGTCCGAAAACTTCGACCGCTTTCATGACGCCATACCACGGTTACGTCGTAGTCCGTAAACGGATTGGGATGATCGTCTCGTTCGGACGCCTCCGGGCCCGAAATGTCCAGCGTCAATTTGTGCCAGACTTTCGGTTCGCCAGTTAGAATCGCGTCGTCACCTGCCACATCACTCAACGCCAACGTCGGAAGCAATACCGCCGTCATCCATAAGAAACTTTGCCGAATCACTGAATTCGCTCCCAAGTATTCCGTCACATCCCGTGCTCAGAATCATCTTTGCCTTCGTCCCACCAATGAACAAACTCGCAACGCAATGATTGACCGAACCACCGTAGCCGTTGCGATTAGACCGGAGCCGAGATTATACCAACGAATTCACGTCGCTGGGCGGTGACTCTTCGCTATCGTCATCGATGACGTTCGCCTGGAATGTGGAGGCAAAATGCCTGAGCCAGGCGTTGCTGGGCATTTGATAGGGCCGAAACTTTTCGGCTTCGCCTCGAGTGTCATCGTACAACAACGCTCGATATGCACCCAAGTGACTGGCCGCGGCCGAATCCATTAGATTGCTACTATCGACGGCACTCATTTGAAATAGAATCCGCAGCC
Source organism: Planctomycetales bacterium (assembly GCA_020426955.1). Taxonomy (GTDB): domain Bacteria; phylum Planctomycetota; class Planctomycetia; order Pirellulales; family Pirellulaceae; genus JAGQOZ01. The sequence continues at coordinate 23,036 of JAGQOZ010000008.1, read as the reverse complement.
CGAAGTCTCGTAGCCGACTGCGTTCAAGCCATCGAGTCAGATTTTTGTACGAATCGCACCAACAGACAACATGCATTCCCAGCGGAGCGCCATCTTTCAGAAGCGATTGCAATACCTTGCTGGGACTGGTCGTAGCGGAATCATCACCAAAGCTGCTGAACCCAAAATCATCTTCCGATGTTTGAAGACTTCGAAAACGAGCCAAATCATGAATCACCAAAAACGTGGCTGGATAGCGAGTCTCCGAATCATCTTGTCGACGCTTGAGTTCGTCCGCCAACTCCAGCATCACTTTGTCGGCGCCGTTTGGCCCGACAACCTGAATCTGTTCGGAAAAATACTGGGCCAATCGATCGCCGAATATCGTTTCGCCGGTATCCGCTCGCAGGCCATCCAACACCACAAACCTGGCGACGCTGTTTACATCAGTCGAAGCGGGTTTCATCAAACTCAGCATTGCCGCAGACATGATACCCATCGCCAATTCCGGGCTCTGGCCAGACAACAAGAGATTCGCACCATGTAGCCGACCAAATTGAATGTGCGTCGGCTCTTTAATGGCCACCGGATCGCCCAGCCATGCAACCGTTCGTTCGGATTCTTCTTGATCAGCACCAAGCAGGTGCCGATTGGCATCTAAATCTGCCGCCGCATTGCCTTCAAAGACAATCGGCGACGGCAAATGATCGAATTCAGTCGACGCGAGGTCTGAAAGTTGTTGCAAATAGGTCTGCCGCTGTTGATCCGTAAGCCACACTACTTGAAATAACGAATTCCCTTCCACCGTTCCACTACTATCATTGTAGATTGCTTCGCCGGGACGATTTAGCAACCGCGCCGCGTTGTTGTCCTCACTAAGAATCAGATGCGAATCAGCTTCACTACACTGCAGCGCAATGCGAATCCCCATCTGACCGATGGTACTGCGAGCCAACGAATAAGCGCCGGCCAATGTTTGCGAACCCAACACCACGTGCATGCCAAACGCTCGGCCTTGACGAACGATTCGATCCAACAGCAAGGAAGCGTCGTGAGAAATACGATCATCGTTGACAAAGAACTCTTGAAATTCGTCTACGATCAACAGCAGACGAGGCATCGATTCGGCCGAATTCGCTTCTCGAAACGCCGCCAAGCTTTGGACACCAGCCTGCCGAAACAGATCGCCTCGCCGCCGTAATTCCTGATCCAAATTCTCCAATACACTCATGCCGAATTCACGTTCGCTTTCAATCGCGATTACTCGCGCATGCGGCAATTGCAAATCCGCATACGGCTTGAACTCAACACCCTTTTTAAAGTCAATCAAATAGAACTGCACTTCAGCGGGACTGTAGTGCAGTGCCAAGTTGGTAATCAAGGCGTGCAGCAATGTAGACTTACCAGAACCGGTCTTACCGGAAATCAAAACGTGCTGAGACGTTCCATGTCCCAAGGAAAGCGTTTGTAGTTTCGTCGCACCTGCTCGTCCCAGCGCCACGTTCAATTCGTTGGCAGACGACTCTCGCCAGATCTGATTCAGCGGCGGAGCTACTTTTTCGAACGCCACTTCCACTCGGTTGTCTCGCAACGCCCGCTGACCCACTCGCTTCAAGAATTCGGTAACCGTTTGTTCGTCGGGCGAAGGCCCTACATCTACCGGAAACGAATGCAGCGATTCTTCTTTCCAACGGAACGAACTCGCCGCCGCATCCCAGCACAATACGTTGGCATGTTCCTCCAGCGAATTCGGTGAAAAGTTTTTGGGCAAAGCATCGTTGCCTGCGTAGCTGATTAGCGTGTAAACACCACATTTCGCTCCGCTTGCACAGATACTGGCCAAACGCCGCTGAGCCTCATCAGAAAAAGAAGTGGGAAAGTTGGCAATCACCAAAATCTGAAACGGCTCAGCGACTTCACCCGCGTGTTCATTGTATTGTTGGATCGACTCAAATTCGTTGCGTAGATACTTTTGGATCACGTTCTCCATGTGCTGCGTCAGGTCGGCCAGACGCTGCGTAATGTGCGACGAATCGGTCCAAATTCGACTGTGGACAAGTAGTTCGTCATAGTCGGCCAAGTGCATCAACGCCGAAAAGTCTTGCCCTAAGCCGACCGGATCAATGATGGTGAACCGCACCTTGCCCGGTGGAAAATTTGCCAAAATTCGCAGCATGACGTGCCGCATCAACTGCGAGGCAGCCTGCTGACCATCACGGCCCGTGTCGATTAGCAACGAACCGTGTTCTGGATACGACAACATCGCCGGAAGCACTATCTGTTGGAACTCGCTGGCAGCCGAATCGACGTCTAGGGTCGGGGCTGGCAACGCCACTTTTGCAAACGGGACAGCGGCCGGCGGTTGCGTAGGCCAATTCCACGCATCGTTTAAGATTTCCGCTAACGACGCTTTATGCCGGTGGGCAACCTCCTGAGTCTCGACAAGCATTTTCTGAAAATCATCGTTCGCCGTTTGCCATGCTTGATGCAACCGCATGGTGTTTTGCTGCAGGCGGTCTTCCAGTTCGCGTGATTGCTGCTGATACAGCGACGTGCGATCGGCCTTGGACTGTTCTAATTGCTGCTTCGCTAATTCCATCTGTGGATTAATTTGAGACTTTGCGACCTGACACTGCTTCTCCCAATCCGCTTCCAATTCCTGCAATCGCCTGCGAAACAGAGCTTCCAGTCGTTGGCGACGTCGACGAAAGGCCTGTTCAGCCTCAGCTGCTTTCTCTTCTTTTTCCTCTAAGGCCAGTCGTTGGTTCTGTTGGTGCTGCGTTGCCAGTCGTTCCAGCGCCGATTCGAACTCGCGTTTTCCGCTCTGACTCGCGGACCGAATCGCTCCGCTGGCCTTTCCGGCAGTCAGCGAGAACGAGTGCTGCCATTCTCGAGCCGCATTGGTCGCCAGACTCTTAAAAATAAAGTGGACGACACCGACAACAAACAGCGGACCGAGCAGCGTTGTGGCAGCCCAAGGTATCGGCGCGAAATCAAAAAAACGACCCACTGGATATGCCATCGCGGTTACCGCCAATAGCAGCAACAGAACTGTCCAACCTTCATCAAGAAATCGGTTGACGACCAGACGACGGTACGCATGTATTTGGGACGAAAATTCGTCATATCGTTCCTGGAATTCGGTCAAGTAGGCGGAACTCGCTTCCAACATGGCCGGCGGATCGAGCTTGCGGATTTCGAGGGACACATTTCGTTTGTGCAGCAATTCCGCCGCCGCCGCAATCGCTTCATCCAATTGGCCAGATCGAGCAATACAATTGGCGTTGTACTGTCTGTGTTGACCTATGGTTTCTTCTTTGTCCTTGTGAAAGTCGGCCGTCAGATTGGCCGACGTGGTCGAATAGGTAAAATTCGCTTCTTCAATCGCCGACGCTCGATGCTGTGCCACATCGTCAGATGTGATACTGCGGTCTGCGTGAGCTTGTTCGACCTGTTGTTCGTAGTGTAAACGCGCCGCTTCCAACTGTTCTAGCAACCGATCTTCCAGCTGCCGAATCCGTTGCCCGGACTCGTGCGTTTCCGCCGCAATCGCTTGTTCAAATTCCGCCTGCAACGTTTGCTGACGTTCATCAACATCTTCACGAAGTTTTGACAATTGGCTCGACACATCGCGACCACATTCCTGCAGCGATTTCCACCCTTGAGCTTGTTGACGAGCAGAATAAGTCATGCGAGCGAACCAGTGTGCTATGTTTTGGGAAAGGAGAAAGTCTTAGTCCTGCGAATGTTCCGAACAATCTGTTTTGACTTTGGCATACATTTCTTCTACCTCGCGGACTTCCGCCATTAACAAACGCAATTCAGGCAGAATGGGATCCAAAAAGTTCTTTTCAAAATCACGAGATGTCTTGTCATGCCAATACGGCTTGGTATCCAACCAAGCATCATGCAACTCTTTGGTGGCATGCTGAATCCGAGCAACACTGCTGGCGAGATCACAGATTCTCATTTTTCACTCCGAAGTTGACGACTTCGATTGCACGGAACTTTCGGCATACTTGTCTAACGCTTCAATCATTTTATGCAAAACCGCAATGGCCTTGGGCAGATCGCAATCAACCATATTGGCAACCTTCCCCAGCATGCCGCGAAACTCTTCTGTTTCATGTCGAACCACCGGCAGCCAGCGGCGAGTGTTCGCGTATTGTCGTTCCGTAAATGCTTTTCGCTGCTTGGCCAACTGAACCGCCTTTTTCTCTTCGGTACAAGGAGGCCGATCTTCCGGGCGAATAGTAACTTGCTTGGCTTGCAACCGATTCTGCGCTTCCACCAGCGCTTCACCGGCCATACGAACCTGCGCTGGCCAATAAGACAAGCGGTCTGATTCGACCCAATCGAGCCCTCGGTTCGATTCGGATTTTAGCGAATCCAAACAGCTTTGCAGTGTTTCCACATAACGAATCAACGCCGATCGAAATCGTCGCAGAGCATCAATCGAAGTGACTTGCGCGGAACCAGACATCTTCTACGCCTTGAAAGGGTGCTCAGCTTTGCAGGTATTCATCAATTTGATCTGCCTTCTTGGCCAAGTACGGCACATGGCGGTCGGCCGTCTCCAGAAATCGAGCAATCATGCGCAAATGTTCTTCAAATTCCTCGGTAAACCTTTTGTGCTCTTGGTCTCGCCAAGTAGTCCCTAAAGCATGAAGCTCGCGGTTCAGGCTGCTTAACCGTTCGCGAAGGTCCGTATTGAATTTCTTAAGATGACGCGCAAATTGGCGCAGTTCTTCTGGATCGACAACCGCTTGCGGCATGGCAATGAATCCTTGCATTCAAACAGGAACGGTTTCTAGTCAGGCAGTCACGTTTCGCCACCGCACCGACGGTCTGTAAACGGCAGCATTCATTATAGTTGAAACGGTAGAAGGGTCGTCAACAATGACGCTCCCGCAACAGCATTCGCTGCATGGCGCCGCCGCCAATCGGCGAACTTTTTGCGATATTGCGGATCGATTCGATTGCGCCGACGGGCGAATTACGCGGGCGAACCACCACCAGGACGGCCAGTCGGACGAGGCGGTGGTGGTGGGCAGCAATCCACGGGGCAAACGTCATGACTGGCACCCAGGCAGCCCAGAAACGCTTTCTCGCTGCGGCCCGTGATGCGTTCGTCAATCAAGTCTCGTACCGCCGAAATCAACCGAGGATGTGTCCCGGCGGTAGCTGAGCGAACGAATTCAATGTCCAGTTCGTCACAGACTTGCTTCGCTTCGGTATCTAGATCGAACAAAACTTCCATGTGATCGGACAAAAAGCCAATCGGAACAATCACCAAGTTCTGCAGGTTGCGTTCATCCTTGAGTTGTCGAATGTAGTCGCAAATGTCCGGTTCCAACCAAGGTTGCGTCGGCGGACCACTGCGACTTTGAAACACCAGTTTGAAATCGGTAACACCGGCTTGCTGGGCCACTAAACGACACGCTTCGTCCAGCTGCGTCAGATAATTCGATGTCTCGGCCATGCCAAGCGGAATACTGTGAGCCGTGAAGGCGACGTGCAGGTTCGCTCGCTGTTCATCAGAAAACCGAACCAACGCGTCTTGTAGTCCATCAGCCATAGCGTCCACGAAACCGGGATGATTGAAAAAGACACGAAGCTTGTCAATCACCGGCGCTGCAGCGCCGACTGCTTGCTGAGCGGCGATGATGTTTTCACGATATTGGCGGCATCCCGAATAACTACTGAATGCCGACGTGACAAACGCGATGGCTCGTTGCACGCCGTCGTCCGCCATCTGCTGCACTGTATCGACCAGCATTGGATGCCAGTTGCGGTTTCCCCAATAGATCGGCAAACGAGGACCGTGTTGGGAAAGTTCTTGATCCAACGCCGCAATGAAATCACGGCACTGTTGATTGATCGGACTTACGCCACCGAATTGCTGATAGTGCTCGGCCACTTCCAGCATACGCTGCCGAGGTACATTGCGACCTCGCAGCACATTTTCCAAAAACGGCAGGACATCGTCCGGTCCTTCCGGCCCACCAAACGAAACAACCAATATCGCGTCATATGCGGTGTCCTGATCCAGCTCAGTCATTTGACCTACCCTATTTGCTTTGAATTCGAAAACGACATCCGCCGCGTCTTACGCGCCAACCGGTTCTTTGCCATCGCCTAACTTCGCCAGCACCTCGTCTGTCAACGGAATGGCAAACGGCAGCTGATTTGCAGGAAACCGACAACAGGCAACTTGGATTTGACCTTCGGCAACCAATTCGTCTTGTTCCAACAACTGGCACCGATAAGAAATGGTTTTTCCATCATCCGCATGGACGTGCATGTGAATGGTCAATTCAGCTCCGTAAACGGCAGGACGGCGGTATCGACATTCGGCGGACAACTTGGGGAATCCGTACGTCCCTTTCGCATCCTGCATGACCACGTTTAGGCCAATGCTGCGTAAGAATTCATGTTCGGCTTCTTCCATGTACCGAAAATAGTTGGTGAAGTGCGAGATCCCCGCCATATCCGTGTGCGAAAATTCGACTTTTCGCCGCGTAACAAAAGACCGTTGCATCGCTTTCCTGCTTCTGATTTTCAAGGGCGAACTGTCCGTCCCTTCGAATCAGATTCTATGGAGCGAACTCGATACGACAAGTGCATAGACAACCAGTTATCGAGCGGGAATGATGCGTGCGACAAAATTACCGAACCAGCTGAACAGCATTACGCCCAGCAAAAAAACGCCCAACAGTGTCGAGGAACGAGGCCCGTTCGTGGCTAACGACCAAGTTGCGAACAGACCGACCGCGCCAAGTGCCACGGAATAGGCGGTCAATGATCGCCGAGGCCAACCTGGGTCGGCGCTAAACACGCCCGAAACCGGAATCAACATCAGCACCGCCGCCAAACTTAGAAAGAATCCTGCGGGTTGGGACAGCAAAATCGCCGCAACCGCGCTGCCAATCGAAAGCACCAAAAGCCCGCCTATCCAATTGGATGCGACCATTTCGTCATTCGACAAAACCATGCGTCCAAACCGATCCAAGCGGAGAACCAAGTTGAACAGAGGTCGCGCACACCATGTCAACAGACAGAAGGCCAAATAGGCAAACATGATTGGCACCACAAACGGGCGAATCGAGGCGTGCTGCCCCAATACCTTCAAGACCTGCATGATCAAAAACAGCCCCAAGATGATGCCCCATTGGCCTCGATCAGACAAACGACTCATGAACAAAAAGAACTTCAGGAAAATTCGATAGACCGGATTCCTGGCCTTCATTGATTCGAGTACGCCCAACCGAGCCCATTCCGAATCGGGCTCCAACCGCAGCGATTCGCGAAAGTGATGCATGGCCTGCTGGTGATTGCCATCGTGCATGTAGGCCCAGCCCTGGTTCGCATGCATAAAACTGTCTTCAGGTGCGTGTTGCAAAGCGTCTTGAATGGTACTTTGCGCTTCCTGACGTCGCCCTAATTGCACCAAGGCCGTCGAACGGACATT
>JAGQOZ010000008.1:0-15486 GCA_020426955.1 Planctomycetales bacterium | reverse complement strand
AGACACCCGGTATGATCTGGGTCAATTTGTAGGCCCAGATTCGCAGCGTCTACAGCACCTTGCCAGCGTTTTTGCCGCAAGCCAATGGAACCCAGCAGAGCGAATCCGTCACAAAAGAACGGATTCAATTGAATGGAACGTTCGACAACTTGTTGAGCGTGCCGAAACATATTTCGGTCATACAAGACGTGCGCCATGGCGTAATAACCGAAGTAGTTGTCTGGCCCGCTGTGAATGGCTCGTTCCGCTTCTGCAGTCGCTTCAACATATCGCTTACGTTCCGAAAGACACAACGCTAATACAGAATGAGCCAGTACGTCTGCCGAATCCTCCAAAATGGCTTTCCGTGCTTCGTCCGCAGCCATGTCAAACCGAGACTGTTGAAACAACAATAATGCGCGATCTAGATGTACATTCATTGTTGCTTCAGGTACTCTAAAATGTCGTCGTAAATGCCACCCACATTCGAGTACAAGGCATAGTTCCTGGCCGTCGAAAACCATTCTTTCGTCGTCGGCTTGGTTAGCTTGATTGCGTCCAACAGGTCTCTGGTTTGAATCGGTTCCGGAGTTCCCGTGCGCAGAGCGGTTTTCAATTTTCCTTCAATCGCCAAATCAATCACGTTCTTGAGATCGGCACCGGAATAGGCTGCTGTCTTCTTGGCCAGCTGCTGAAGGTCAAGTTTCGAAGTCGGCTTGCCCTGACAGAGTACATTTAAGATTTCCACGCGAGCCGGCATATCCGGTGGCGGTACGAATAAGATTCGATCGAATCGTCCCGGTCGTCGAAACGCGGCGTCCAAGTGCCAAGGTGCATTCGTTGCTCCCATGATCAACACGCCATCATTAGAACTATTCACGCCATCCATTTCGGCCAAGAACTGATTGATTAGATGTCGTCCCGCGCTCTGCCGCATATCCGAACGACTGGCACCCAACGCGTCGACTTCGTCAAAAAACAAAACACACGGCTTACTTCGACGAGCGGACTGGAAGACATCATGCAGGTTTCGTTCGCTATTGCCCATCCACATGTCCAAGATGTCGTTGATCCCCACAGACAGAAAGTCCGCGTCAATTTCGCCCGCTGTCGCTCGAGCCACCAATGTCTTGCCACACCCCGGCGGCCCGTACATCAAAATCCCGCCGCCGATCGGTTTACCATACGCTTGATAGATACTGGCATTATTCAGCGGATGAATGATTCGTAAGCGAATTTGCTCCTTCAATTCCTCCATGCCGCCGACATCGGAAAAGTCGACCAACGGACGCTGTAGTTCGAATTGTGGCTCATTTGGCTCCGACTCCCACGGCAGCCCCAAGCCAGGCGTTGAATCAGATTCAGACCAAAGCTCCGTATCTGGTTCGACCGAAGTTTCCATTCCCAATTCTCGTTCTAACTGCAAATCAGTGACCTGAGGATCCAATTGAACTGCTAATTGATATTGCGAACATGCGCGCTGAACTTCGCCCGTCACCAGCAAAAGCCTGGCGTGCAAGACATGTACCGACGGCAGCGTGTTTGAGCCACCCAATAGCGATTCAACAATCACCAACGCGTGTGAATATTTCTTCTGTCGAAAGTAAACGTCTGCCAACGCGTGAGAAATCGAACTGTCTTGTGTCGCGTACTTCAGCGCCAATTTGTATTCAACTTCCGCTTCCTCCAAATTGCCATGTCGCACATGCAAGTCCGCCAAATGTTTCCGCAACGGCGCGTTTTCCGGTGAAATCTGCAAGGCTTCTCGCAAAGCTTGGAATGGATCGTCACGGCTCATAGTCAACTTGCGTGTCAAAATTTCAGCGACGGTTTCAATCAAGGACGCCCATCATAACGTTTGTCACTGCTCAATCGAAGCCACCCATCAGGAATTCGTTTCCATGAGACGCCAACCGGTCAATTTCCGATTATTCGACAAACACGGCATGGCAAAAGACCAATGCAGAACCTGCGGAAAATTCCGCCCGCCACATTCGTCATCGTCGTTGCGAAACAACAACATCCAAGTGGTTCGATGTCGGAAACCGTTAACATTCGCAGGTCGAATCCCCTGAAATCAGCCAATCTATTTGAGACTCGGACGTTCGCACCACTCTATGACCTAATGTTCCAATATCAATTGGACCCGAAGTCAATCAGTGGAGCTGTACCATGTCCGAACAACCCAAATACCGACTCTTAACGCGCAGCGATTTCGATGGCCTGGTTTGCGCCATTTTGCTCAAAGAATTGGGCATATTGGGGGATATCAAATTCGTCCATCCCAAAGACATGCAAGACGGCGTGATCGAAGTCACCGAAAACGATATCCTGACAAACTTGCCTTATGTGGCAGGCTGCCACCTGTGTTTCGATCATCATTCCAGCGAAGAAACTAGGAATGAAAAACGCCCCAGTAATCTGATCCTGCAAGCCAAAGCAAAATCCGCAGCACGAGTGGTCTACAACTACTATGGCGGGAAAGCTCGCTTCCCCGAAATCCAAGACGATATGATGGACGCCGTGGACAAGGCCGATTCTGCTGCGTTCACAAAAGAAGAGATCCTGAACCCCACCGGCTGGGTACTTCTGTCTTTCTTAATGGACGCACGCACTGGTTTGGGCCGATTCCACGAATTCCGAGTTTCCAATTACCAGTTGATGATGGATTTAATCGAATACTGCAAGGACCATTCGATCGAACAGATCTTGGAATTGCCGGACGTCCAAGAACGAATTGGCGTGTATCAATCGCACGACAAGCAGGCGAAAGAACAGATTCAACGCTGCGCCACGGTTCACCACAATTTGGTTGTGTTAGATCTTCGACAAGAAGACACCATCTTCACCACGAATCGTTTCACAGTCTATTCACTCTTTCCCCAGTGCAACATTTCCATGCACGTGCTGTGGGGACGCCAGCAGCAGAACACGGTCTTCACCATCGGCCGTTCCATCTTGGACCGCAGCTGCAGCACGGATGTCGGACAGCTTTGCCTGGAGTACGGTGGCGGTGGACACGAAGCGGCCGGGACCTGCCAGGTTGCCCACGAGGATGCGGAACGAGTAAAACAGGAATTGATCGATCGAATCAACGCCGACGCCGGACTCGTCCTCTCACACTAACACTAAAGCCAATCGGAATGGAACATCCCCAAAATCTACAGGACGTTTTTTGCTATTGCCCGCAATGCGGAAATGGCCCCTCGCCAACAGTTCCTTCGGCCGTGGGGCCGTTTTCATGCGCCGAATGTGGGTTTGTTCTTTATTTTGGACCACGAGTCGCCGTGGGTGCGCTGGTGTTCGACGCGAACCAACGACTCCTGTTCATTCGCCGAAACCGAGATCCAGGCAAAGGCAAGCTTGGACTACCCGGCGGATTTGTCGATCCGGGCGAAGGCGTAGAAGAAGCCACCATACGCGAAGTTGCCGAAGAGGTTTCGTTGGAAGTAACCAATCTAGAATACCTCTGTTCCGCACCCAACATCTACACGTACAAAGGAATTTCCCTTCCCGTTGCGGACGTCTTCTTTGTTTGCCAAGTCAAAGCTACCGACCATGCCATTCCGGAACAACACGAAATTTCCGAATGCTTCTTTGCCGAATTGACCTCGCATCATATTCGACAAATGGCCTTTTCTTCCAATCAATCGGCCTTGGAATACTATCTCGCCCAAGGTTCGCGAGGGCCATCATCCTGCTAGCAGTCAAGTTCGCCTTTCTTCAGACGCAAGTTGCGTGTAATCTTTGCCAGCTTGAGAACAGATTCACCTTCATTCACTTTCGGAAGGCAAATGAACGGCATTCCATTAGCGGATACTCGCAGTCGGACAACTGGCACACCACACCGCGTTCTGGTAGACCAGACGCCGCACCGCAGTGTTGCTCGCCATAATAGCCGTTTCTCTGATTCGGTAGTGACTATCGCGCCGGTCCCCTGGCGGACATCGCTATATACGTGTGGCCTGTTGTTGCTGTTTGCCTGTTTCGCCCTACCGTTTGACGTTTCTTTGGCTCGTCTCTTTGAAGCGGAAATCACGCCGGGTGAACTGCGAGCGATCTTCTCGCGCGCCGAGTTTTTTGGACATGCATACGGAGTGATTGGAATTGCGGTCACCATCTGGCTTCTGCACCCGCAATGTCGAGCCAGAGTTGGGCAGTTCGTCCTTGCTGCCCTGGGCGCTGGTCTGGCAGCCGACGGAATCAAACTGTTGGTCTGGCGAATTCGCCCCTGTCATTCGAACTGGAACGTCGACGATGGTTCGATATCCTTGGCGTTTTCCAATTACCAAAGTGGCGAATGGGATTCACTGTTGGAAAGTGCCAATCATTCGTTTCCTTCGGCCCATACCGCTGTCGCCTTTGCAGCGGCTACGGTGCTGGCCAAATTCTATCCACAGGCACGCGTCTGGTTTTGGACTCTAGCGATCTTCGTTTTAATGAATCGAATCGACGGAGGCGCACACTATTTAAGCGACGTATTCTGTGGAGGTATCGTCGGACTGGTTACGGCAACAACCGTGCTTCGGTCTCGAGCATATTGGCAACTTCCTCATACTTTACGAAGGCTCCTTCCATCACTCGGCTCGGCAGAAGTGTAGGCAACTCCTACGCCGAACGGTCTAGCCGAAAAGCGTCGGTGCGCGTAGGCTAGAACAACAATTAGCGTTCGCTAGTGTCGCCACAAATCGCGTGACGCTATGGGCCTTCTGCCATGGACGTAGCAAAATCCCGCGAAGCGACAACGCTACCAAATCAATCTACCCGATTCCCCAAATCGATCCTTCGGAAACCTAAGCCGATACCACGGTTACGAAAATGAAAAGCATAGACGTGAAATTGTCGCTCCTGCTGATTCTCAAATTCGCGATCATTCTGGTGGCAATTTTGGCTGACGGTTCCGTGCAGCTTTCCCACGCACAAGAGGAATCCGAACCGGTCGATCAAATTCGTAGCGAACAAATTGACGAACGGCTGAAGCAAATTGACGAAAATGTCCAGCTTTCGGACGAAGAAAAGCAGGCCGCCAAGGATACGCTGCAACAGGCCAAAAGCGAATTGGAACAGATTGGCACTTGGCAAGCATCTGCAAAAAAATTCAAAGATTCAGCCAAGACACTGGAAAGCGACCTGAAGAGCGCCAAGCAATCGCTACACGAACTACCCGAGACTCCTTTTCCACCCAAAGCTCCGGCAGCCAACATGCCACTGGAGGATCTGGAACATCGTCTATCGGAGGCCGAGGCGGTGCTGAACACAAAAGCCGAGGCCAGAAACAAATGGGAGGCCGAACCCAAACGCCGTGCCGCTAGGCTCACAACCATCCAAGAAACGCTGTCCGCATACGAAAAAGAACTTGGCGAGATCCAAACGGAACTTGCCGGTACGCCTGCCGACGAAACGTTATCTTCGCAAACTCGGCGAATGTGGCTTCGCGCTCGTTCACAACTTCTTACCGCCGCAATTGATTCGCTAAAGATCGAACGAGAATACCTGGAACTGCCGCAAAGTCGCGAACTTATCGAAGCTAATCGGACGCTTGCGCAACGTGAATTTGCCATAGCGGAAAGTGAAGTCAAACCGCTTCGCACCATTGTAGATCAACGTCGCAGTGCCGACGCACGCTACCAATTGCGACAAGCAAAAGCGAACGCCGAAAAAGCGCCTCCAGAATTAGAAGACTTAGCCAAGTACGTGTCAGTACTTGCCAATGAGCGAGTGGATCTTTCCAACGATCTGGCTTCGACACGGCAAAAGGTTGCCACTGAAACAGAAAAGCTGGATGGACTGCGGACCGAATTTGATCGAGCGCAACGGCGAGTCGATGCGGTGGGACTGTCACAACAGAGTGGTCAACTTCTTCGACAACAACGAGCCCTACTGCCGGACTCGCGAGCCTACCGGAGAAGAATTCGCGAGCGACAAGTTGATTTGGGCGAGGCGAACTTTCAACTTTACGAATACCAAGATCAGCAATGGGATCTTTCCGATTTGCAGGACGAATTGGCCGCGTTTCCCAGCAATCGGCAAGAGGCAGCCAAGCAGCTACTGACAAATCAACGCCAGATCATCGACGACCTTGCCAACGATGCAGAAAAGTACATGACGGAACTTCTGAAGTTGGATGACATAGAAAATGATGTGGTTACCACCACCGAAGAATACAAAGATTTCATTGACCAACGTGTCCTGTGGATTCGCAGCGCCTTTATGCTGAATGTTCGCGATTTTGACACAGCCGCCGATGCCTTTCGATGGCTGCTGGCGGCCGCCAATTGGCAACAGCTGGCGGACGAACTGCTTCGCGACGTTCGTGAAAATCCTCTGTTCTTTGGGCTGTCCATCTTGGCCTTTTCGTGCCTCTTGTATCTGCAGAAGCCCATGCGACGAACCATCACTTCTATCGGTGAAATGGTCATGCGTCGAGGGTTCAGCAGATTCCTTCCCACCATCCGCGTTCTTCTCCTGACCCTGGTCATATCGTTATTCTGGCCTGCAGTATTCGCCGTATTTGCCTGGAGAATTTCATCCACGTTGTCCGCGTCCGATTTTGTACGCTGTATCGCGGCAGGCCTGGGCGCTGTCGCGTATGCTTGGTTTCCCACGGAATTTCTGCGGCAGTCGTGTCGCCACTTCGGTCTCGTAGAATCCCACTTCGACTGGCCTCGTCCTCTGCTTCGAACCGTTCGCCGACAACTTGCCATGCTGTTGATCATGGGCCTGCCACTGCTATTTCTCAGCGAGCTACTGCACGCCTACACGGCGCAACCAATGTGGGCGAATTCGCTAGGACGCGTCTCGTTCATCGCACTCATGCTGCTCTGTTCGTTTTTTCTGGACCGAATACTGCGCAGTCCAAACGGAGTTGCTCAACAAGTCTTGATCCATGCCTACAATCGTTGGTTAGTCCGCTTGCGGTACGTAATCGTGCTACTATTAGCTGCCATACCTCTCGTCTTGGCCGGCCTAGCCGCCATCGGTTTTCTGGAAACGACACAAACGCTGGCGAAAAGTGTCTTCGAAACAGGCTGTCTCTTTGTCGGTATGCAGATGTTGCGCGCCACCGTGAATCGTTGGGTTCTGATGCGAAGACGTCGGCTAGCGTTCGAACAAGCCGTTCAAAGACGAGCTGCCATTGCGGCGACTTCTTCAGCGGAAGGAGCGCCGCTGGTCACCGAAGCAGACGAAATCGACGTGAGCGGTGTCAGCCAACAAACGTCCAAGATCTTGGGCACGCTGATTGTCGTGGTTGCCTTATTCGTGTTGCTTTCGGTCATCTGGGTTGATGTCATCCCTGCGCTAAACTATCTCAAAGAAGTGCCCGTCCCCGGGCTAAGCAGCATTAGCGTGGCATCCGCGCTGCTGGCCGTTGCCATCTTGGCGGTCACCTACGTAGCCGCCACCAACGTTCCCGGCTTGCTGGAACTCAGTCTGCTCCAATACTTGCCAGTTGACGCAGGCGCCCGGTATGCCACCACCACGCTGTGCCGCTATTCGATTGCGATTCTTGGTGTAACCTTGGCAGGCAACGCACTGGAAATCACCTGGGCTTCCATTCAGTGGCTTGTCGCCGCCATGGGCATCGGCCTCGGTTTTGGCCTGCAAGAGATCTTCGCGAATTTCATTTCAGGCCTGATTCTGTTATTCGAACGTCCTATTCGAGTTGGCGATATCATCACCTTGGGCGACACGACCGGCACGGTCACGAAGATTCGTATGCGAGCGACCACCATTACCGATTGGGATCGAAAGGAATTCGTTGTTCCCAACAAAGATCTGGTCACTGGCCGACTTCTGAATTGGACATTAACCGATCCCGTCAACCGAATTGTCATCAAAGTCGGCGTCGCCTATGGAACAAATACTCGGCAAGCCTTGGATACGCTGCTTGAGGTAGCAAAGACACACCCCTTGATCCTAGACGATCCAGCCCCTATCGCATCGTTTGAATCTTTTGGCGATAGCACATTGGATCTTGTCTTGAGATGCTATTTGCCCGATCTGGAAAATCGTCTGACGACGATTACCGACCTACACCGATCCATCGACGAACAATTCAATAAGGCCGGCATCGAAATCGCTTTTCCTCAACAGGACATTCACATTCGAACTGTGGAAGACAAGATTCGCTGGTCCAACGAATAGCCCGACGTCGTTTGCTCCTCACCGACGCCACGATTCACTTTCCACAGCAAACAAACATAGCCCGACGCACCAGTTTTGAAGTTGCGCATTCGCATTTCTTGGCGAAATTTCCTAGCCCGAAGCGTCAGCGAGGGACTTCAGACGAGCTCAATTCTCCCTCACTTACGTTTCGGGCTATAAAAAAACGCAACTTCAAAAAACGGTTAACGCGGATGCGTGCCTAGCCAGTTAAACCACCGAACAACGGTGTGGAAAGATAACGTTCGCCCAGGCTGCACATGATTGTAACAATCCGCTTTCCTTTGAATTCAGGTCTGGCTGCTATTTGAGCCGCTGCGCAAATATTCGCACCACTGCTAATGCCCGCCATAATGCCTTCTTCTTTGGCGAGCCTCTTTCCCCATTCAAAAGCCTCTTCGTCATCAACGGTAACGACTTCATCTACCAGCGAAGTGTCTAAGTTCTTCGGAATGAACCCCGCGCCGATGCCTTGAATTCGGTGCTTACCAGGAACGCCACCACCGATTACGGGCGAACTAGCCGGCTCGACAGCAATCGTCTTGAAGTTGGGATTCTTTGACTTGATAAATCGACTCACACCGGTAATCGTCCCACCAGTCCCCACGCCCGCGACAATCGCGTCAATGTTCTGTCCGGAATCTTCCCAGATTTCAGGGCCGGTGGTCGCTTCATGAACCGCCGGATTGGCAGGATTTTCAAATTGTTGCGGCATCCATCCATTCGGCTCCTTTTCCACCAGTTCGCCAGCCGCGCTGATTGCGCCTTTCATCCCTTCCGCGGCCGGAGTCAGAACCAAGTTCGCTCCCATGGCGCGTAACAGAGCTCGACGCTCCAACGACATCGATTCCGGCATCGTCAGAGTTAGACGATACCCTTTGGCGGCGCACACAAAGGCCAAGGCGATACCGGTATTGCCGCTGGTCGGCTCGATGATATGCGAATCGGCATTGATTATCCCTCGTTTTTCGGCATCTTCGATCATAGCCACGCCGATTCGATCTTTGACACTATTGAGCGGTTGAAAGAATTCGCATTTCGCAAACACGGTCGCATGGTCCGAAGGAACCAGCCGATTAATTCTGATCATCGGCGTATTGCCAATCGTTTCCGTCACTCGACCGAATGTCGTGCCTCTAGCCATCAAATCATTCCTTCCATAATGCTCAATTAGACACTGAAAAAACTATGGAGAAGAATAGGCGTTTTCTTACGTCGCGTCAATTTGAGACGTCCCAAACCGCGTTTGAGCGCATAAAAAAAGCGAGGTGCCATTGCTGGCACCTCGCCCATTCCAAGTCAGCCGTTACTGACAGTTACACCGTCGGGCCGCCGAAACCAAGGGTATCGCCGTTCGTTCCATCACCACCATCGAAGTCCGAGAAGACCAACTTCTTGGTTCCGATGAAGCTGTTGTCGTCGATATTGGAATCGATTTCAAACTGAGCATCCAAACGTTGGTTTTGGCTCAAGCCGCCAACTTCCTTCTGAGCAGCCACATTCCAAGGCAAGTCGCCCTTGAATTCCAGAACGTCAACTACGAAGTAATCACGCCATGCTGGGCCACCAGTTGCAAAGAAGTCTTCAATGGCACCGATGCTCTTATCGTAGTTCAATCGAAGCGTGTCGGAGACCAAGTCAACGCCTGCTTCCAGATAGTCACTTCCGAGACCACCATCCAACAGGTCAGAACCAGCTCCGCCTTCTAGACGGTCAATGCCTTCTTCGCCGAACAACTGATCGTCGCCGCCATCGCCGACCAAAACGTCATTGCCAGGACCGCCTAGCAGAATGTCGTTACCAGCTTTGCCACCAACCCAGTCGTCGCCGTCTTCACCATCAACGGTGTCATTTCCATCTTCGCCGTTCAACGCGTCGTCACCGCCGCCACCGCGAATGTTGTCGTCGCCGCCGCCGCCCCAAATCTTGTTAGCAACGCCGTCGCCAACTAGATAGTCGTTGTGGTTGCTGCCACGGAGGTTTTCAACGCCGTTGATGGCGTCTTTACCACCAGCACCGTCGTTGTTGTCATTGGGGTTATCGCCGTCGGTGGACAAGTAGATCGTCACGCCGGCACCAGCGTCCGAGTAATCGACCTGGTCTTCACCGGCACCACCATTGATGACGTCCTTGGCACCATCACTGTTGCCCTGGAACAAGTCGTTTCCATCGCCACCGTTCAGATTATCGGCACCTGCACCACCGTTCAGCGTGTCGTTACCAACACCGCCGTCCAGCGAATCATCCCCATTGCCGCCGTTCAACTTGTCGTTGCCGTCGGCACCGGTGATGGTGTCGTTACCGTCTTGACCGTTGAGCGTATCGTCGCCCGATCCACCGTCGATGATGTCTTTGCCGTCACCACCATTAACAAGGTCGTTTCCAGCGCCGCCCTTCAGCGTGTCATCGCCTGACGAACCAGTCAGCGTATCGTTACCACCCAGGCCATCGACATTCACGGGACCACTGTTGGTGCTTCCATCCAGGTTGTCGGCATTGTTCGTACCGGTAACGTTGCGGAAGTTGGTGATGTCGTAGTCAACGCCAGGCGAATCAGGATTGAACACCAAGGTGTTTGTACCCGAACCACCGTCAATGTGCGGAGTAAATTCGAAGTTTACAATTGGTCCACCAATGGTTACCGGAATCGTGTCATAAACGTCGACGTTGATAACCGTATCGTTGTTTCGCCCATCAGCCGACGTCATGTCGTCGCCACCGTCATAGGTGTCGCGACTAAGCGTACCGCCGATCAGCGTATCCTGGTCAGTCGTGCCATCGGGATTTGAAACAGGAAGTCCCAAATCGGAACGTCCGTCACCAAACAAGTAAGTCTGTTCGAATTGCTTCAAGCCAACTGCATTAATCGTGTCGTTGCCTCGAAGTCCGTAAACTTCGAAGCCCAAGAAATTGGTGCCATTGGCTGCAGCGTCTGCTTCCAACGCGTCCACGTCGAACGCAGCTTGAATTCGTCCACCAGGAACGTCAATGTTGGAAATCTCTACCAACACGTGACCATCGAATCCAGTTCCATCCAACGACATCAACGTGATGGTATCATTGTCGTTTTCGCCAATCGCACGAACGACAAAACCGTCGGTCGTGGCAACAACACCCAAGAACGCCGAAGACGTCAGGGGCAACTTCGATTCAAGCGACTCTACGCCAAGCCTCTTAGATCCCGAACTCTTAGAATTTTTTGATCGCTTCATGTCTGTAACCTCAACTGAAAATGGAATTCTTCGCGATTCGCTTTGTGCTTCGTCACAAGAAATTTCACAGCAGCGAAATCGCCTGTCAAAGTGGCCCCAGCCAAAACTTGGATGGAAAAACACACTCTAAGGGGGAGTTATACTAGATTTCGGTAACGGATCAAGCTTCCGTACCGCTAAAGTCCAAAAAAAGTGGATTCTTTATATACGACCAGAAAATCTTGGCAATTTACGTTGACAATTTGCGTTAAGAACACTGATCACATGCTAACAAACTGAACGCGATTTTGTCAGGTTTTCTAAATACGAAACAAGCTTCGGATAGGTAACGTCCACGTCGTATGTGTCAAGGATGGTTTGCCGAGCGCGCTCGCGAAGCTGAGCGTTTAACGGACGATTATCCAATACTTCCAGGGCCGACGACACGAACTGGTCTGAATCGAAAAAGCCGGCTAGCAAGCCGTTTTCGCCATGCTGAATGACCTCTTTGACGGGCGGCGTGTCCGACGCCACAATCGGGCAACCACAGGCCATCGCGTTCAGCAAAGACCAGCTGAGAACAAACGGGACTGTGAAGTACAAATGCAGGTCACTCATCCCCAGCACTTTTACCAACGAATCTGCCGGCAGTGTCCCTGTGAAAATGAACTTCTTTGGATCATATGCGTCCTGGGACATGACATGTTCTCGATACGTTCTGGCTGCAATCTTCGATTCGTCACCGCTATAGCAAATCCGATCCGAGCCCACGCAAACAAAGATAATGTCGTCGCGTTGTTGGTACATTCGCTTCGCGACATCCATGAAGCGATCGAACCCACGCATCGATTCGAATCCTCGAGACACATACGTCACTACCTGAACATCATCCGGAATGACGCGGTCACCGATCTGTCGTTTCACCGGCCGTGATTCCAGCGGCTTCCATTTCTGCGTATCAATTCCGTCAAAGATGACTTCAATCTTCGGCTGATATTCGGACGGAAACAGACTTTTCTGCCACTTTGTTGGCGAATACCCGGCAGCACATGTATGAAGATCCCAAAGCAACATTGCATTTCTGGCACGGGCTCGGCGAAACACCTGCGCCGGTGGATTCTCTTCCGGACGAAAGTCAATATCCGAATTCTTGGTGTGGTAAAAGAATTCGAAATAGTTGACGATGGGACAGTCATACAATTCCGGCAGGAACGCCGTAGAGCCGAACCCAGAATGCCCGACTACCAAATCGGGCTTCATGTCCGGTCGGTTTCTTAACGCTTCAAAAACTCCTTCGCTGTTCCAAACGAAGTTTTCGAACGAACGACTGCAAAAGTTATTCTCCTTTCTGGCTCCTCCAGCCACCTTGTACTCGATCCGCTCGACACCATCGATCATGGCCGAAGGATGTTCGGTCACAAACGAACAACGATGCCCATCCTGCACCATGCGCTTGGCAATATGACCAAACTGAGCCGGAAAATTCTTGTGAACAAACAACACATGCATTCTGCTAACCTTCATAAAAAAATCGGGCATAGCGAATCATTCGCATGCCCGATTGTGCTCAACTGTCGTAAGGGAACGAACTACATCCAGATTTGGTCAGTCACAACGTCTTCCGCATCGTCGTTCGCCCAAAAATCGTCCGTCGATTTCGCTCGCTGATTCAACTCCAGCGATTGATCAAACAGCACGGCTTGTCGAATATCAGTCCCGACAGACACGGTGGTAGCGGCATCCGGAGCCACATCCGAAACCGCCGCGGCGGTATACGTGTTCGCTTGGAACGCGAAGACAAGGTCACTGGTATTGAAGTCTCCATCTCCGTTCCAGTCACCTTCAATCCACGTCGAATTACCTGCAACGGTATCTTCATATTCGCCGATCTGGAAGATGGTTACCAAATCAGACGTATTAAAGATTCCATCCAAATTCGAATCTCCAATCAGCGCCACTAATACTTGCTGACTGTAGGCTCCACCGGCATTTCCACTGCCATCACCGTCCAATACGTTGCCGGCACCGTCCGCGATGGCTCCACTGGGAAGCGTCACGTTATAGAATCCAGTTGGGAAGTTAATTCCGGAAAGATTCCAACGTGCAGTCCGAGTGTTCGCGTCCCATGCCACCGTTGCGGACGACGTGTCCACGGCCGCTCCTCCGCCCGCAGGTGTAATCACCAAATCGCTTGCCGCCAGCGAACCAGAAACATCTTCCGAGAACGTAATTGAAATGGAAGTCAACGTGTTGAAGCGGTCATTGCCGTCATTTCGCACGAAGTTGGTTACCACCGGAGGCGTGGTGTCACCCGCATTCTGAACCGTTACGGTGAACGTCGTAGCTGTGGAAGCTGTTCCGTCCGAAACCGTAACCGTAATGTCAGATTGCCCGACGCTTTCGCCCGAAACAATCTGCAGCGTTCGATTGGCACCGGTGCCGCTGAGCGTCAAGTTACTAGCGGGAATGACGTTCTGGTTGGACGAAGTGGCTGTCACCAGCAACGCACCCGACGCGGTTTCAATATCCGAAACCATTACCGGCACCGTCCACGTGGCATTTTTGCCAATCGTCTGATTGGCAATAGCCGAGATCGATGGTGGGTCATTGATATTCACCACGTTCACGGTAAACGTCTCCGTAGTCGACGACTGGCCGTCCGACGCGGTCACCGAAATCACGGCCGAACCAAACGCGTTGGCCACCGGAGTCACCACGATTGTGCGTTTCGCTCCCGAACCAGAAATCACGATATCGCCATTGGCAATCACACTTTGATTGGACGAAGTCGCTGTCAACGTTAGTGCGTTCACATCCGTATCAGCATCGGAGAGACCAACTGTGATGTCACCCGAAGACGTGTCTTCATTAATGGTCTGGTCGGCAATGTCAGCGATCACCGGTGCATCACTGACCGGATTGAACGAAACCGTGAAGTTGCGTTCGGATGTAGCTTGGCCATCGGTTGCGGTCAGTGTTATGACCGCAGACCCCGTCCCATTCGGAGCAGGACTGATCGTCAGCGTCCGGTTTTCGCCAGTGCCGCCAATCACAATGCTGGAATTAGGAACCAACGCCAAATTATTCGACGACGCGGCCAGGACAACATTGCCAATCGGCGAATCGACATCGGATACCGTAAACGGAATCGGCCCCAATGTCGTGTCTTCAACACCCGTCTGATTCGCGATCGCGGAAATCGAAGGAGCATCGTTCACAGGCGTGACGGATACTTCAAAGGTGCGAGACGATGTCGACAAACCGTCACTCACAGTCAGGGTCACGACCGCAGGGCCTCCCGTTTGATTCGCTCCTGGTGTAATCACCAAAGTACGTTCCGAACCAGTACCACTCAACACCAATCCTGATGGCGGTAGTAACGTCATGTCAGACGAAGAAGCCGTGACCGTCAAGTTGGACGCCTGAGTCTCGGCATCCCCTACCGAAAACAGAATCGGATTGGAGGGCGTATCTTCCGTCAAGACTTGGTTTGCCACGCCGGTAATCGACGGACGATCATTCACGGCAGTCACGTTCAGCGTAAAGGTGCGAGTCGCTGTCTGCCCGTTTTGATCTTCCACGGTCAGCGTAATATTAGACGAACCCGATTCGTTTGACGCGGGAACAATGGTCAGTGTTCGCTCCGCACCAGTGCCACCGATTGTGATTCCGGACGACGGTGCCACGTCTTGATTCGACGATGAAACTGTGAGCACCAATTGGTCTGCCGGCGTTTCCGCATCGCCAATGGTTACCGCAATCGGTCCCAACACGGTGTCTTCGTCAATCGTACGATTCGACAATGCCGAAATCGTCGGAGCATCCTCGACAGGCGTCACCGTTACCTTGAACGTTTCCGACGCGGTTGTTGAACCATCACTGACCGTCACCGTAATCGTGGCTTGGCCAACGGCGTCTGCTGCCGGTGTAACGGTGATCGTTCGGCTGGCTCCCGTACCACCAATCTGAATACTTCCCGCCGGGATCACTCCCTGATTATCCGAAGTCGCGGAAACCGACAGATTGCCAATCGGCGTATCGGTGTCACCAATCGTAAAGGCGATGGCACTGGACGAAGTATCTTCGGCCAACGTAATGTCAGCAATGGCTGAAATCGTCGGCGGGATTTGTGCCGGAGTTACTGTTAGGACAA
>JAGQOZ010000089.1 GCA_020426955.1 Planctomycetales bacterium | reverse complement strand
ACCTAAACTCCGGTTGTTTCTGAGTCTTTTGACTTCGGCATAGCAAATGCTTCCGAGTTATTTTGCGTCACAACCGCAGTTAATTCTGATTTAGAAAGCGAGGAATCTCATGGCAACCATCAAAACTGTTCAAGCGGAGCTAACGGAGAAGAACGTTCAGCGTTGGTTAATCAAAAATCGACTAGACGCGTTGCATGCCAGCAGTCGTCCTACGACGCAGTTTTCTGTCTTGACAGTTTCGCGCGAACACGGTGCGGGTGGAAGTCGTATTGCCAAGGCTGTTGCTGAACGAATGCATTGGAAGCTGCTGGACGGCGAATTGATTGACCTGCTGGCCAACGAGTCTCGTTCACCCCGTATGCTGATTGAACGCATCGACGAACGTCATGTGAGTTGGCTGAATTCGTTGTTGCATGGCATCGGCGGAACGCCAGGTCTGACGCAAGAGGCATATGTGCATCGCATCGGTCGTTTGATTGCCACGGCAGCTGAACAAGGCAACGTCGTGATTGTGGGCCGAGGTGCTCGGTTCGTGGTGCCTCGCGAACAAAGTCTCTCCATTCGATTAACAGCGCCGATAGAATTTCGAATCGCGCAAATTGCCGCCGAACGGTCGCTGAGTAAGTCGCAAGCGAGACGATGGGTGGCACGCGTCGATCTGGAACGGTCTGAATTTCAGCAGAAGTACTTTCACCATGAAGCCACCACTTCTAATCAGTTTGACTTGGTAGTGAACGTTGCCAAGCTGGGTGAACCCGAAACGATACAGATGATTGTAGAAACTCTGCAAGGTATCCGACTTGAATGATCTGCCGCATAAATTGCCGTGTTCACGAAAATTGTAGCCAAACTTCTACATCCGATTGTCACGAAATTGACAGACACGCCACGGCTGCATTTCTATTATAAGCGTATCCCCCATGTCCCTCGGGGATAACAGATCTCTCCCCCGGCAGGGCGTACACTGCCTCACTAGACGCCCTGCCGTTTTCTTTTTTCGAGTGATCATTTTGCTTCTCGCCGCACCGATCGATGGTGGTGTCGGCGGGTCTGTGTTGATTGAAGACAACTCTCTGGCGGCAGAATCCGCAAATCTGGCAGAATTGGACTGGTTTAACCGCGTACTGCTGGATCCTAAGCTACGCTTCTCATTATCGGTTCCATTGTTGGATTATGGACCGGCACGTCTCACGCCCCGCCCGCATCGAATCTTCATGTCCACGGTTATCATTCGTTCTGCGAATTCGAATTCCATTAAGTCATCAATTGAAGGTGCGAACGCGTCGCTCGTCTATCCAGCCATGGCACTGGTTGCGGGTTTGCTATTGCGAATTCACCGTATTGGCCAACAAGCCCTGTGGTATGACGAACTTTATTCGGCCACGCAAGCTTCGGTTCCACTGTGGGACGTGCCGACATCGGTTCGCGCTTTTGACATGCATCCCGCTCTTTATTATTTGCAGTTGTCGCTGTGGCAAAACGTAAGTTCCAGCGACGTCTGGCTGCGACTCAATTCGACCGTATGGTGGTTGTTGGCGGCCATTTCTCTGTATGTCATTGCGAAGAAATTGGTGGAATCGAAACAGACCGCGTTGCTGGCTCTGGCTTTGTTTTCATTGAACCCCACTGCAGTGCATTTTGGCCAAGAACTGCGCATGTATTCGATGCTGATGTGTTTGTCGTTGTGGGGATTCTATTTTACCGAACGAGTGCTCAAGAACGGTGACCAAGCGACCATTGTGTTGTTGCTGTTGACCAGCGCGGCCATCATCTATTCTCATGGAGCTGGGTTCATCATCCTGCTGTGCATGTGGGCTCAGGCATGCTGGTTGACGTTGATGAAACAATCGCATTGGCGTGAACTGGGCATCTTTTTTGCTGTTCAGGCATTTGCCGTGGGGTTGGGCGTGCCTGAACATCTGCGCGCCGCATCGATGCACGCAAGTTTTGGTGGATTGTCTTACGCCATTGCGCCCAGCATGACTGAGCTGTTGGAACAAACCGCGTGGTTGGTGGCGGGACGAGGCCAACCGTTGGGCCAGTGGACGACGGTTGTTACGTTTGGCTTGATTGCGTGGCCGTTGTGGGCAGCTGTTCGAACAGAAAGCGTTGGGCGACGCACCATCTTGTGCTACGTCCTTGTACCGATCGTGGCTTACTACGCCATTAGTCATCTGAGCAAGCCGATTTGGGTGTTTCGCGCTCTTTCGCCCTTTGCACCGTTTGTTTGTCTTGGCTTGGCCGAAGGTGTGACCAGGATCTGGCCGCAATTCGAACCGCACGTTTCCTTGAAGAAAATGGTGACTGGCGTGCCGTTCTTGGCCATTTGTCTGTTGATGACCAGCTCGTTGGTTGCCACCGAATTTCAACAACCCTTGTTTCCTCGTAGATCAAACTTTGCCGAGGCGGCAAGTGTCATGAAGTCGTTGGGGCAAGAAGGCGACACGATTTATGTGGCCAGAGAATTTTGGTTTTGGTCCTTCTGCTGGTATTTTGACCATCCGGGTTCGGTGCAACCGTTGGAACGGCAATCACAGTTGTCATGCAACAACATCACCGTGATGAAACGCGAACCCGTTGCCGCAGATCTGGCGAGCGGCGGCACAAAATGGATGTTGCTTCGATCCAAACCCAACGAAACATCGGAGACGATTCGCCATTTGAATTCGCAAGGGATTGATGCCACGTTGGCAGTGGAAACAGGTCGTATCACGGTTTGGAAGTTAGGTTCTTCGTTGGAGGTGCATCCGTGAACGCTGCTGCACGTCCGCGAGACCTAGTTCGCCAAAAATTATCCATTGTGGTTCCAATCCACAATGAACAAGAGACGTTGTGGCCGTTGCATGAAAGCATATCTGCCGTCCTACCGAAACTCGGGTTTCAACAGGTTGAAGTCTTGTTGGTGGACGACGGCAGTACCGACGCGTCGGAACAGATCATTCGCAACATTGTTGACCTGGATAACCGTTTTCAAGGAATTCGACTTGCTAGAAACTTTGGGCACCAGGCGGCGGTGTCGGTGGGATTGGAGCACTGTTGCGGCGATGTGATTGCCGTCATTGATGGTGACCTGCAGGATCCTCCGTACGAGATTGTTCGGTTAATAGACGCACTGGAAAACGGAGCGGACGTAGCCTATGGCGTGCGAACCAAGCGGAAAGAACGTTGGTACAAACGGATTGCGTATGCGGTGTTCTATCGAACGCTCAAGAAGATTGCCAACATTGATATTCCGCTGGATAGTGGCGATTTTTGTTGCATGCGACGTTCGGTCCTTGGTGCAATGCTGCAGCTTCCCGAGCGCAATCGATTCTTGCGAGGCATTCGAGCGTGGGTGGGTTTTCAGCAGGTGGGTGTGCCATACGAACGGTCCGCTCGGTTTGCCGGTACGCCGTCCTACACATTTCGAAAGCTGCTAAAACTGGCGGCCGACGGACTGCTTTCGTTTTCGAATACACCGGTTCGCGCCATTCAACTTCTGGGAATGGCGGTCTTGTTGTCCGCAATGGCCACCACAGGTGTCTTGGTAACCTTGCGTTTCTTGAACGTCGGAGGTGTCTCGGCGTATTCGATCCTAGTTGCGTCTATTTGGCTGGCCTGCGGCGTGCAATTGTCTACGGTAGGCGTGTTGGCTGAATATATAACCAGAATTTGGGAAGAAGTGCGACACCGGCCGCACGCGATCGTTTGTCAAAAGTATTGTCACCAAGCAACCGATGCTTCCGAGGTAGAGTTGCTGGAATCGACAATGCAGTTGGCACAGGAGTGTCGTGCGTTGGTGGAACCGTCTACAGAATCGATAGAGTGTGATTCGGTGACGAATTAGGGCTTGCGGGCGGTACGAACTTCCGGACAAACGCCCGAATCTTCAACGCGACGGATGATAGACGCCGTCAGTTTTTGGGCTCCCGATTTGTTCAGATGATCTCCATCGCGGAAATCATGCGTCTGAATTTGCAGTGCTGGATCTTGATCTAAATCCCAGACCTGAACTTTGCCACCGGCAATCAGGTCTTGTTTTACGTCACGGTACCGTTCACGGACGTCTTGGGAAAGAGCGTCCCAATAGCCTTCGGCGTGAGGTGTCACGACCAGGTAACACGGAATGTTCCGTTGATGGACCGTGAGGATCATTTCGTTCAAAGCTGCGTGGTTTTCACCAAACGTATTGAAATTCTTCAGCAAATCCATATGAAACTTGGCACGTTCTTCACCCGTCTGCTGCATCACAAGGTCGCTCGACACAAATCCAGGCACAACGGCAGTCGGAGTCATGCGTTCCAGCATCGTTCGCGGCGACAATGACGGTCTTTGGAAAACGGTCAAGCCAGAGAGTTTGTGGCTGCACCAAGACTTTACGGACTTCGTGTATTCGTCCGCATCCAGACCTAGTCGTCCCAAAGTTACTTTGTTTCCAAACGTTGCCACGGTGTCCGCAAACAAAGGATAAGGGTCCAGTTCGATGATGACCGCATCGACGTCAGGCCAGCGAGCTAGATTTTTTTGCAGAATCAGATTCATCAAGCGGTAGTCCAGTCCTTGATGATTGAGGTTGACCACTTCAAAGGGAAACATGCGTGGATCCACGCCGACCATGAAGTGGGACGAACCGAGAAAGAACAGCCGAGGGTCTTCGGCTTGCATCGCCAAACTCTGATAGTGCATTTCCTGAGCCGGTTCATAGTATTCGAGCCAACGACTCTTCATCACTGACGCAACCGTCACTGTGGCGACACAAACCGCGAATACGGCCAAATGCCAACGAGTGACGTGGCGAACCAGTTGCGAAAGTGGCACCGCCTCAAAATTGAAAATAGATGAATTCTTCACTTTCCGGGCTCCCGCACAATATCAGTGCGGCCAGAGTTATGACGTACATGGTCAGTCGAAGCGAAGGACGCCAAGCCAGTACCGCGTACGTAGCGTTGTTTCGCTCAGCCCACCATTCTACCAGCAATACCGGAACTCCAAATACAACGATTGTCAAAAATCCATCGAGTCCGTTCCACTCCCACGAATGAACAAGCTGATTCCATAAAATCGGCAAATCACCCAACTTGGGAATGAAGAAAATAAGCCAGCCAACACACGTGAAATGGAAGAACAAGACAATCTTCCAGATCTGCATTTGCCGGTTATGCGGTTTGGGATGGCGACCGTGATCGATAAACAGGAACCGATGAATTCCCAGTGCAATACCGTGGAACGCTCCCCACGCCACAAAATGCCAGGCCGCACCGTGCCACAAACCACCCAACAACATGGTCAGCAGCAGGTTTCGGTACGTGGCCCAGCGTGAGCCTCGATTCCCGCCCAGCGGAATGTACAAGTAATCTCGCAACCAAGTGGACAAACTAATATGCCAGCGACGCCAGAAGTCACTAGGATTTTCAGCGAAGTATGGGCGATTGAAGTTCTGCATCAAATCAATGCCCATCAGCATCGAGATGCCTCGAGCAATTCGAGAATACCCGGCAAAATCACCATAGATTTGGAACGCAGCGGCGTAGAAACCGACCAGGACTTCTGCACCATGCGACTTATCGGGAGTTTCGAAAACTTGTTTTACAAACGGTGCCAAGTTGTCCGACAACACGCATTTAAAAAAGTAGCCACTCAGAATCAGCCACGAACCAACTTCGACGTGTCGCTGTTTAATGATTCGCGGAGTTGCCAACTGCGGCAGTAATACGGAAGCTCGTTCAATCGGCCCGGCCACCAGCTGAGGAAAATAGGCAACGAATAGGGCAAAGTCCAAGAAGTTTTTGGTTGCCTTGAGTTCACCTCGGTAAATGTCAATCGTGTAACTGAGCGTTTGAAACGTGTAAAAACTAATCCCCACTGGCAAAATGACTTGCAGTGCCGGGGCGCTCAATTCGATCCCCATTGATCCGGTCAAGCTGAGCAAGCTATCGATAAAAAAATTGTAATATTTAAAAACAGCCAATAGGCCCAGATTCGCGACCAAGCTGACCATCAAGATACGGCGCTTAGCAATCTGGCTGGTCACGCGTTCGATTCCCAGACCGGCCACGTAATCGACACACGTCGAGATGAGAATAAGGCTCAGAAATTTCCAGTTCCAGCTTGCGTAGAAGAAATAACTTGCTGCCAATAAAAGCAGGTTTTGCAAGCGAAACGACAGGAGCAAGTATCCCGAATAGACGGCAACAAAAAAGAATACGAATTTGACCGAATTGAAATACATATGAGCCAAATAAAATTGCCGAACCCGGACACGCCTGCATGTGCGTGGCGAACAACCATCTAGACTGCGAAATCACGAGTCTACATCGGCGGCGAAAAGAATTCACTACGGCCGATCTAAAATTTATATCGCAGCTCGAAACGCACGCCGTTGGCGTCCGGAGCGTTATCCAGAAAACCGTACATGGCGTCCATGCGAAGAATCCAGGCATGGTTGAGCGGTTTTTGATACCGAGCGGCTACGCCATATTGGTCACCAACCGCTCGGCGATTGAATACTTGCCCAAACGTATGTACCATGGCAGCCTCTAAAATAAACTGCCAATCGAAGGCGTCTCCCAGCACGTTGACGCCAACCGCACCTCCTGCCGTGTTGTTGGCGGTGTCATCCAGGAAGGCAAAGCCGGTCAATCCGTCTGTTTCGAATAAGATTCCGGTATTTCGCAACACACCACCCGCCGCTGCGGCTCGAGCCACCGACTGCGGGCTTCCGATTCCTGCGAATAGATTGAAGTACGGCACTAACGTGTTTGGTTTGTGCGTTATCAACGCGTTTTCTAACAGGAAAAGCTGGCCGTTGGCGGTTTTGCCGGGATTTAAAGGGTCTTGCCCTGAATTCACAATCACTCGTACGGCATTCGAAATTCGGTGCCAATACCGCCTGGAAAACGAAACTCCAATGTTGTGGTAGCTAAGTCCCAATCCGGACGTGTCATCTAGATAGGCATATCCGCATTCGAAGTAGCCGTCGTACGCTTCTAAAAACCAGTGGGCGCCAAATACAGACGCGGCGCTATCATCGGTTAAAAACGCCGGACTATTGAGTTTGTCAATGCCCGCGAAAATCGTGACGTCAAAATTAGGCCAGTCAAATTTTGCACTGTTCTTGGCCGGAAAGGAAATAGCCGCGCCCACAATCGCATCTTCAAACCAGATACCGTTTTGAAACAAAAGCGGAACCAATCCAACCGCAAACGGAAGGTCTAGGTTGGGGTTGGTCCCTGTCCAGCCAGCAATCAACGCACCTAGATCTCCTTCAAAGAAGATGGTGTCAAAGTTCTTGTCAAATTCTTCAAAGAATTGTACGTCACCGTGATTAAGCTCCGTTCGCGTAAACTGGTTGTTCTTGTCCAATGGGCCAATGAACGCGTGGATTCGTTCGGTGGACGTGAGCTTCCAGTCCAAGTCTAAGTTCAGACGGTTCGCCCAAACCGCTTTGTCTTTGCCGTTGAATTGATTGTAGGCGGTGGCGGTTCGAAAATCGCCGTATGCAAAAAAGTGCTGCGCCGTGGGATTCGTCTTCCCAAAGAAGTTTTGCGAAGGAGGAATCGGACCGGGCAAATAGAGTCCTCGTCCTAGTTCAATCCATGGTCGTTCCGTGGTATTCAAATACTTTCCAGAATAGACGCCCATTTCTACCGAAGGATCAGCCAGGTTGCCATCGTAGCCAGGATCCGGCGAAAACGCGCGAGGATCAAATGGCACATGTCCCTGCTTCAGATGCATATAGTGCACGTCGGAACTCTTCTGGGAATCTGCCGCGTCCGAATTGCCTTTCGATTCGTCCTTGGATTCTGCGTCGTCATCTTCATCGTCGTCGTCGTCTGATTTGGACTTGTCTTTCGAGGCGTTCTTGGTGGAAAACGGACTCCATTCCACGTCGTCGTCCAGCAGAGAATCTTTCTTGGGCGGCAAGGCTTGGGGCTTCGCAGTATCCTGTTGAGGCGTCTCCGGTTGCCCGAGTCTTCGCGGTGCAGGATTTTGACCGGCATCTGAATTGACAGCTGGTTCACCAGTCCAATCGCCTTCATCAATCAGCAGTGGATCTGAATTGGGCGCACGCAATCGGCCCGGTCCACTGGTTGGTTCGCGATTCTCCATTTCGCCAGAACGTTCTGTCTGTTGTTGCTTATCTACCGAAGGTCGCCGTTCAGATGGATTCTCTGTGCCTTGCGGATTGGACGACGTCCAATTGCCGTTGGGGATCAATAGGTCGTCGCCGCTAGAACTGGGAGCGTTAGAAATTTCCGTGATTGGATTCGGACGATTTGGTAGTTGATTGTTTTCTGCGGGCAATGGGGGCGAATAAGGACGGTTCGGCGATTCTGCCGCAGGTTGCTGCACGTCCACGTCGCGATTGCCCGGCGATGGAAGGGTGGTCGTCGCTTGCCGAGACGTGGCGTCCGTGGCTGGCGTCTTGAGATCCTTTGCATTTGCGATGGAACTGGAATCGTTGCCGGCGCGGGAATTCTGCGCGTCTGGTGCCGCCGGTGTGCCGGTCCAATCGCCATCTTCTATCAGCAGATCATCCGCGTTGGATCGAACCGCTACTCGCGCCTGACTGTCCGTCTGTTCCGGTTCGTTTCTGCGAAGTGGACTGGGCGACGTCGGTTGAGGCTCTTGAATCAGCGACAGTAGAGAATGCACCAGAAATTCTGAACGTGACAAAGACGCCAATTCATCGTCGTACTGGTTCGGCGCATTCAACATCAAATCGGCAACGCGAATTTCGCTTAGCGGTTGGTTTGACCACGTCAAACTGTTAAGCATGGCCACGACTAAAATGATGGCCGTCGTCGCGCTGCTTTTTTTTGATGTTTCCAATGGGTTTGTCATGTGCTTCGCTACGTTCGACCAATGCCAGTGTCCATTCGCACGTGAATCGTTAAATTCACCTTGCAGTACTACTGCACAATAAATTCGAAGGCCTCTTGATGAAAATCCAACATGTTTTCGTTCATCTGCCGCTCCATTTCCGGAGTCGCCTGACAGAATCGCATAAAGTAAATCGGCTCCGCTCGACTTCGCATGCGAATGGAAAGCCGATACCGTCCAGGCCTTGTGATCAAGTCCGCCGGTACCTTGTAGTCCGCGTTCCTTCTTCCTAAGGCCGGCAGCGAATGTGCTTCCATGCGAATGAACGGCGGATGATTCAATGTGGTAATCGGAACGCCAGCGGGGCGAATAAACGGCAGTTGATCAATGTCCACGTTGATCGGCAAATACATTTCACGGTCCGGTCCCTTGACATGCGTTGTCAAGAATTTGGTTTGCAAATTAAACAACTGTTGGTCGGGACGAATTCGACCGGCCGCTACTTCCAGCGAATGCAGGTCCGCCATGTCTCCATTGGCGTCCGTGTAGCCCGATTCCCAAAGCCATTCGCCCGAAGGTCCGGTCAACACCACGTTCAGCCAAATCTGCGGTTGTGCTCCCAGCGAACCACTGGGCATGTTGTGACCGTTGCTGAGATTGCGAACTTCATAGTGAAACTTCAAAGGCTTGCCACAGCGCGGAGCGTGTTTGAAGTAAGGACCAAGTATCTTCGAATTGCCCTCCATCAATTTGAAACGTTGAGACTTCTTGTAATCTAACAGTTCCATGTTTTCCGCAATGATTTCTCGAGCATCATATCGGTCATCGACGTTGGACCAAGTTTTGGGGAACGTGACTTTGATTTTTCCATCGTCAACGCGTTCTTCAAAATCTTCCGTTCCCCAGCCTGCTCGCCAATCAAATTCCAGCCATTCCATGGGCGTCCATTTATCTGCTTTGGGATTATGAGGAAAGATGGCGGGATGCGTCACTGAATATCCTGGACCCACAAACATATGGTTCGAGTGCTTGCGATGGGGATTGATCTTGCGGCCGCCGACCACCGCCGCTGGACCGGTTTCGTAACCTTCTGCCTTGCCCGGAACCGCGCCCATATGGCAGTCCTGACAACTGACGCCTTGTTTACAAGCCGGCGATCCTTTGTACTGATTCCAGACCACTTCCAAGGCGATGCCGGGAAACACCGCAACTTGGTGACACGACGCACAGAAGTGACTCTCTTTGATTTGTTGCAGTTCGAACACGCTGTTGTGCACGACTTGCCCCGGTCCTTTTTCCGCGTCGGACAGTTTCAGTTTGTAGTAGTCCTTCTTTTCGATGGCCGCTGCCAGGCCTTGTCCATTCGACGCGCCTGTGATGGGATCGGTCAACGGTCCCGGTTCTACTCGGCGTTCACCATTCACCTTGTAATAGCTTTCGCGAATTCGATGACAGGCAATACAGGTGACACCTTCTCGAGCAACCAATGGCACTTCCCAGATGGACGCGTCACGGCTCATGCCCATGGATACGCCAACCGGCGAATGGCAACGCAGACAGAAATAGCCAATGGTGCCGTTCGCCAAGTTGTTGATGGTCTGCTCAAAACGATGAAACATCGGCGAAATCGCCGCGTACGCGTGGCTGGACACGCTCCATTCTTGATATATCTGTTCGTGGCAGGCTTTGCAGTCGCGAGCGGACGGGTAGCAGTTTTCCGCCAGCAGTTCTAAATGTGGATCGATTGGCGATATGGGAACGTCGTCGTGGTCTATGTCAGCGTCTTTGGGAGCGTTCGCCGGTGTCGCTTCGGACTTGCGAACGGTCATGGCGACGTGCTGGGGCGAACGAGGAGCAAAGCGACTATGCGACGTAGGCATGTTCGGCATTTCTGTCGGCGATGCACTTTGTGGCGAAACAGGCGAACGCAATCGATGTGGTACCGAGTAGCTGGTTGGCGAAGTCGGCAAGTTTGCTTCTCTCGCATTCCGGACGAGAACCGGATTCGCGGTGCGCGCGGTTCGCCCCGCTACGTAGCGCACCACGTCCGCTTTCCAAGCCTCTGCGGCTTGTTGTTCCGCCTGGCCGTAAAGCAAACTTGCCATCCACATGATAGCAGTGAAAGCAATAACAATGTTCTTGAAGTTCATGCTGATCCTTCAGCTTGTGCCGACAACTCCTGTTAATCACCGATTCGGCATGCTCGCCAGACGAGGTAAAGACAATCAAATAGTGAACGCAAAGAGTTCGCATCGCGTAGAAAACATACAAACTCGCTAACCGCTACGAATCGCAGGGTTGGAACTCCAGTCGACCAGAATATTAAAGGTATGGTTTGAAAGAATTCATTTGGATAAAGTTTGGAAGCCTGACATGCGTATCATCTTGTTCGAAGACCACGCGGTGACGCACCTACAGCCTCTCACGTGTGCTCGTCCAGCACATGCCATCACGTGTGGCAGCTATCGCCTCTTTGAGTTGGTCGGGCGACTAGGCCATCCCGTCGTCGGCAAAGTGCGCCCCTATTTGTCTCGACATCAATCGCAGGAATATGGGATCGCATCGACGGACCGCATCGACGACGACACTCTGTGGATTAATGCTCGTATCGTTCCCCATTTGCAGAATTTGGCAAAGCTGGAAACGTTGGTTCGATTGAATCGAGCTGGTGTGGCGAGGCAAGGTACGACGCTGCTAGCCGCTTTGGTGCCTCGAGGTATCACTTGCGCCGAATTGGAATTTGGACAGTATGAAGATGTCTATCCTTCGGCCGATCTTCCTGAACGAACCGTAGAATTGGACGTGTTTGAATATCCGCATGATGTGATTCGCTGGAATGTGGCATGCGTCCATGACAACCTTGTTGACCGCATTCGCCACGGCGGCTATTCGCAAGTGGAACCAGGCGTGTGGATGGCCGACAACGTGAAATGGGACGATTCGCTTCGCTTTGATACCACCAACGGACCGGTTGTGGTGGATCACGGAGCGCAGATCTTGCCTTTTGTCTATCTAAAAGGGCCAGTCTACATTGGCAACCAGGTTCGAATCAACGAACACGCATCGATCAAGAACGCCAGCGTGATTTCAGCGAATTGCAAAATTGGTGGTGAAGTCGATTCGTCGATTTTTGAGCCGCACGCCAATAAACAGCACTATGGTTTCATTGGTCACTCGCATATTGGCAGTTGGGTCAACTTAGGTGGTGGAACAACAAACAGCAACTTGAAGAATACGTACGGCCACGTTCGGATGCGTTATCCCATTGTGAATTCGGGTGGGGCTGTCGAAACACATTCGGTTGATTCGGAAATGACATTTGTGGGTTGCTTTGTCGGCGACTTCAGTAAAACGGCCATCAACACCAGTATCTTCACCGGCAAATCGGTCGGGGTTTGCAGCATGCTGTACGGTGTGATCACCGCCGATGTTCCAGCGTTTATCAACGAGGCATCTTCGCTGGGTGATCAAAGCTCAGTGTCCGTCGACGTGGTGATTGCCACACTAAAACGCGTGTTTGCTCGTCGAGGTCGACCGCAGACGGAAGCCGACGTACAGCTGATTAAAGATCTACACGAACTGTATTCGCCCAGCCAGTCGGAACTAGTCGTTCGACCGCTAAGTCTGTAAAGTATGAGTTAGGTTCGACGTAATGGACGCCGAACAATCCCTTTGCATTCGTACTTGGTATCACCTGGATTTCAATGAGCCTCGCGTCGCACTTTCAAGATTCCTTTGGCCTTTCCTTCGAATTGTTTCCCCCCAAGACGGACGCAGGCCTGACTTCCTTGTTTGAACATGTCAGCTGCCTGGACGCATTTTCGCCTAGCTTTTATACCTGCACTTATGGCGCCGGCGGTTCCACGCAAGGGAAAACTCTTGAAATCTTAAAGACTGTCAAGCAGAAGTTTCACCGCCCCGTGGCATCGCATCTAACGTGCGTTGGCGCTACCGTGGATCAGTTGCGGACCTACCTCCAATCCGCCTTGGATGGTGGGATTGACCATCTTGTCGCTTTGCGAGGAGATCCACCGCAGGGGCAGGAGGCGTTCCAAGCGGTAGATGGTGGTCTCCACTACGCCAACGAATTGGTGTCACTCATTCGTAGCGAATTTCCGCAGTTCGGAGTGGCCGTTGCCGGATATCCGGAAGTGCATCAGGAAGCGCCGGATGCCGAAACAGACCTGCAGAACCTGAAACGAAAAGTGGACGCCGGCGCCGATATCGTGGTCACTCAGCTGTTTTACGAAAACCAAGATTTTTATTCGTTTCAAGATCGTTATCACCAAATCGGGATTACTCGGCCATTGGTTCCCGGCCTGCTTCCGGTGACTAATTTGGCGCAGATTCAACGCATTACTTCGCTGTGCAAAGCCAAATTACCTCAAGCTTTTGTTGATCGCTTGGCAGAAAAAGATGATGCTGATTGGCAATTTAAGGTCGGTGTCGAATTCGCCATTGCGCAAGTGGAAGATCTGTTGGCGCACGGAATTCCTGGCATCCACTTTTACGTTCTGAATAAATCCCAAGCCACCGCTCGAATTCTAGAAGCGGTTGACCTGCCAACCTCGCCGTAGGTTGTGTTTACGTTGCATGGCACGGCGGCCCGGTTTGATTTTGCGTTACGTTGTCTGCAATCGAGGATCGGTTTTGCTGATGATGTCGCTGATGCCGGTTTGGTTGAAGCCTTTGAAACCTTCGTTGCGTTCTAGGATTTCCAGGTGCGAACCAATCGCGCCGTGCGAACGGAATTGTTCGGCTTGGTTCGCGTCAATCAGACCAGCGTTCAGTAACGCGTCAATGCGTTCGCTGGATACAGGCCACACTTCGCCCTTGGTAAACGCTTGTTTCAGATGCGGGAAGTCGGTGAAAGGCGCCATGGTCTCGATCCCGACGGTCGCCAGCTGGTCTCGAGTCGCTTCGAAATCAAATTGACATTCCAAATGATGCAGGCCGGCTTGCAAGAACGCTTCACCGTGCAGTTTGCACCACAGACCGACTGTTCCCAGCGAATTGGCTGGTGAAAGACCGGCATGGGCAAAATCGCCCGAAACTTCTTCGGGAGCCATATCGACATCGGCGAAAACCACAAACCCACACGTCGGTTGTTCCAGTACTTGCGCGCCCCAACCCGCTTGGCGTCCGGCGTAGAATCGTTCGCGACATTCAAAACCCATGTGCTCTAACGATTTGACCAAGTCCGCAAAATGCTCTCGGCTACAGCGAAACGTATGGTGGTCATGGTTCGCCCAGCCGAGTCCGAGTTGCTGCTGCCGAGCATACTGGACTTGGGCCGCTCGATTACGGCTCATCCAGTACTCTCGTTCAGCTCGGAAGAACAAATCGCACGCCCAGTCCTGACCGATTGCGGCGGCCACTTCGGTGAAGATGGACCGAGCGGCTGCGAAGTCTTCGGCGGGGCCGGCGGATGATCGAGGTCGTTGGCGAAAGCGGTCTAGTAGTGATTCGACATGGTCGTACGAACGAAGTTGTTGCGGTTCGAATAGGAATCCATGTCGCTGCACAACGCCAAAGCGATATTCGCCCAAATCCATCCAGGCCCAGCGGTAGTTGTCGTTGGGTGTGCCTTGTTGTTCGGACACTTGGAACCAGGGATTCTGCCTGCAGAAGTCTTCTACTGATTCCACCTTGATAGTCATCAACGAATGGTTGTCACCGCAATTGCTGATGATGGGAAAAATGCCGGACGCATTGCGCCACGTTTGGCTTGATTCGTGAAATTCGTAACCGGCTGCGGCAAAGGCTTGGATGCGTTCGGGGATGACCGACAAGTGATCCAAGAAGTCCAACAAACGATTGCCGGTCTCGTCGAATAGACGCTTTTGAAATTCGGCCACCAGCGAGTTGTTAACCGCAAATTCCTTGATGGTCAGATTGACTTGCCGAGCCGTTTCGGGATGGCGTTTCCAGTCGAAATCTTGATTCATGGGCGAAGAAGACGGCATACCGCAACCCTTTCTA
This sequence comes from Planctomycetales bacterium, assembly GCA_020426955.1. Classification (GTDB taxonomy): domain Bacteria; phylum Planctomycetota; class Planctomycetia; order Pirellulales; family Pirellulaceae; genus JAGQOZ01. The sequence goes on along the minus strand of JAGQOZ010000089.1, from coordinate 765 downwards.
TTCGTTAATTCGTGAAGATTGTGCCTGACCCGAATTGGCAAACCATCTTCCGCACGGTTGTCACAAACAGACCGCCTGCTGGTCCTGATCAAATTCTACGATAGAAATGAGACGAGGATCGTTTTTTGTCCAAGGTCGGAAGACCCGATTCTTTGGAATATTCGGCCGCAGACGGAATTCGACGAATTGGTTCTTCGGATTCATCAAATTCAGGAGCAAACAAGATGGCTGGAATCGTAATTCTGGGTGGTGGAAAAATTGGCCGGATGATTGCCAATTTATTATTAGATTGCGGGGACTATCAAGTCACGATTGGCGATTCCGATCCGCAAGCTTTGCAACGTTTGCAAGCCAAACATGCTCGACTTCAGACGGTTCAAGTCGACGCGACCGACGCAAAACAGTTAGCCGCCGTGCTGCAAGGAAATGATGCCGTCATTTCGGCGCTCAGCTTTCACTTCAATCCGTTGGTGGCCCAAGTGTCTTTGGAACAAGGCGTTAGCTACTTTGATTTAACGGAAGACGTGGAAACGACTCGAGCGGTTCGGCAAGTTGCTTCGCATGCGGCGGAAGGTCAAATCTTTATGCCGCAATGCGGTTTGGCGCCAGGGTTCATTTCTATTGTGGCGAATGATTTGACCAAGTCGTTCGAAAAACTGGATCGAGTTCACATGCGAGTGGGCGCGTTGCCTCAGTTTCCTACGGGCGAATTGAAATACAATCTGACTTGGTCTACCGACGGTCTGATCAACGAATATTGCAATC
>JAGQOZ010000898.1 GCA_020426955.1 Planctomycetales bacterium | reverse complement strand
CGCTCGAAGAAAACCTAACGACGATTTGTCGTACCACATCGTTCCCGTCCCAGTGTCTTGGAACACGATTAGAAAAAACGTTTGGAAACAAAAAAAACGGTCGAGTTCGCTAGAGGACTCGACCGCTTTGTAGAGTTTAGCATGCGAACGATATCGCGATATTATTGAGCAACGCTTGCTCCGTATCCGAGTCCTTCGATGGCAGCGGCAATGGCTGCGGTATCGAGATTCTCGCCCGAACAGGTAACGGATTTTGCAGTTACTTCGTCGACAGTTACACCCGGTAACTCAGCCAAGGCGGCCTTAATTTTGCCACCTCAGCCAGTTGGTCAGCGCATGCCCGTGACGTCGAACTTGACCGTAGTCGAAGCAAGTTGCGTTTCCGTCTCGGGGTCGATTGTCTGCGTCGCAGCGGCCGTGCTATTCGCATCGGAGTCACCGCCGGACGTACCATCGCTTGCTGGCGGATTGCAGCCAGCAGCCAGCAGCATCAGAAATGCCGCAAGATACTTCAGCTTCATCGGTACCCTTTCCAGAGATCCAGAAGAAAGAAATTTGCCACCCAACAGAAGGTGGCCGAACTGTGGCTAGTTTATCGCCATCCGCGGCTTGGGTCACCACCTTTCCGGTCAAAGTTGCGCTGCAAAACCGGATTTCCGAGCCATTCTTCGGCAAAACATGCCCAGCTTGGCAGCAAAGAATCCCCCTCGGGTGAGTCAGTCTCGAGTTTCACGTCCTGTTTCTCGCCGGCGACCGCTGGGCACTTGCTGCCAGTCGTCCGGCCGATTCGAAGATTCGCTGCGGTTCGAACCAAGTTCGGCTGGCCGATAATCGGTGCTCCAGCCGCTCCAACCATCCGAATAATTGCGGACTTGGCCAAACCCCAGTGCCCGAGCATACAGCATGGCAACGCTGGACCGCCAACCTCCACCGCAATAAAACACCAGCGGCTGGTCACAGGAGTCGTTCAAATCATCGTTTGGCACAGCACCGCGGGTGTGAGAGACTGGGGGCCAACCGTGACGCCGCCATTCGGCCAAGACTTGCTCAGGCGAACGCAGCATCCCGTTTCGCTGCTTGTAAATGTGGCTACCATCATCCGCGTCGCCCAGCCAGTAGGCTCCGGGAATGCGTCCCTTGGCGTCCAGATAACTGTAGCCGCTGGTCTCGCCCAAGTATTCGGCCCGACTGCGAACATCCAGCAAGATGGCCGAATGATCCGATACCATTTGTTCCACATCTTTGGTGGTCGCCAACCAGTCGGTCCGCGCAGTTCCCGCGAACAGGACCGGGTTTAAGGTCCGCACTTCTCGTTGCACTGCGTACCCGTGGGCTCTCCAAGTGCGCATGTCGCCGTTCAGAATGCGAACATCCCTGACTCCCGCGTAACGAAAGATCCACCAGACTCGAGCGGCCGCTATCAACTGCCGACTGTAAACCACCACGGTACTATGCGAACCAATTCCCAGTTGACCCAGTTGCTGATGGAGCGAATCGATGTCTTTCACTTTCCATTCGGGATAGCCGGTTTCCAACAAATCCGTGTTGACATGAATGGCACCAGGAATGTGGCCGTCCAGATAGTCGTCGGCGTCCTTCAATTCGGCCCAACTGGCTTCTACCACAATGAATGCGTTCTTAGCTCCGGAAGATTCCATTTGTTGGTGAAGCCAATCGACAGAGACCACGTCCGATGACGTCCAGTGCGTCTCTGATTCGACGACCGTTGGATCGCGTCGCAGCAGCCAAGCACTGCTGGCAATCAATAACACGAGACCAATCAAACCGAGTCGATATCGCCGCAATGCTATCAACCACCGTTGCATCATTCTGAAAATCCCATCTCGAATTGCTCGCCGCACTTCACTAGTTTCACACAGTTTTGTGATGACACACAAGTCATCCACAGCGCAACGCCGATGGTCGAACTAGGCCGAACCGGAATTTCGTTGTGTTCGCTCCCACCGAAATTTTCCACCAATTCGGTCTGGATGCTATCAACGGCAATGGTTCTAGTTCGACAGCACCAAGTAACGGCAACTGGTAGCCCAACACGTGAGTTTTGAAGTAGCGTTTTTTCCTAGCCCGACGCGTTAGCGAGGGAAAACGGAGTGTTTCTCTGGTCCCTCGCTAACGCGTCGGGTTAGGAAATCCCG
>JAGQOZ010000897.1 GCA_020426955.1 Planctomycetales bacterium | reverse complement strand
ACCGTTTTGTGGGAATTGACAAGCGCACAGGAGCTGCGGTTTGGTTCTCGGGTACCACGCCCAAACCCAAGGACACCACCTACAGTTCGCCGTTTCTAACAACCTTCAATGGCGAAGCGGCTATGGTATTTGGAAGCGGCGACGGCATGGTCCATGCAATGCAGCCGCGTACTGGAAAAATCATTTGGTCTTACCAAGCTTCGAATCGCGGCATCAACACTTCGCCTGTCGTAGTTGACAACATGGTTTATTGCGGATTCCACGAACAAAGCTCAGCGGATACCCGAGTCCTGGGCGGAATATTTGCACTCAACGGCCTCGCTCAAGGAACCATTCCTGAGGAAGACGTCGTTTGGAAAATCCCAGGTGAACTGCTTAGCGGCGGACAGCCACTTGTTGTCGATGGACGCTTGTATGTGGTCGACCTATTCGGCAAGCTGATCGTTGCCGATGCCTCGAATGGCAAAGTGATTCAAGAAAAGAAAGTTGGTCGACGACCTGGATCACTCGTCTATGGCGATGGAAAGATCTACTGCATCGAATCGACAGGCATGTTCTGGGTATTCGAGCCGGTGGAAGAAGGAGTCAAGGAAATCACGAAGGTTCGTTTGAACAATCACGAGGTTCTCACAGATCCTGTGATTTGGCACGGACGAATCTATCTCACAACCAGCGAAGGCATTTACTGTATCGGTTCTGCAGATGCGGAACCGACTGCTGATGCTATTCCGGCTCCACCTGCAGAGACGCCAGTTAGCGAAGATCAGACGGTAGCGCAACTCCAGTTGGCTCCAGTCGAAGTGATATTGGCTCCAGGACAAAGCACTCCGTACCAGGTTCGAGCCTACAATGCCAAGGGGCAGTTCCTCAAGTTGGTCGACGCCGAATTCAGTGTTGAAGGTGGCGGCGAAATGTCTGCAGAAGGTGTCTACACAGCTCCGTCAGAACTGGAGCACCGTGCAGTCTTTTTGACGGCCAAACAGGGCGATGTCACAACGACGGCGCGTGGACGCATTATTCCGCCACTCCCTTGGAAATTCGATTTCAACGACAAGAAGGTTCCCATCACTTGGAATGGAGCCAGCTATCGACATCAACCCAAAGACTTGGATGGTGAGCCAGTTCTTGTGAAAATCAGTACGATTCCTTTGGGTACGCGTAGCCAATGTTGGATGGGTTGGACAACGTTACACGACTACACAATCCAAGCGGATGTCTACTCAACCAAGAACGAAGAGAACGGCGAAAAGGCCGATATGGGGTTGATCAACCAGCGCTACACATTGGACCTAATGGGTAAAGATGAATTGCAAATCCGCTCCTGGACCCCACGATTGGAGAATCGTTTTGCCAAAACTATTCCCTTCGCTTGGGAAACCGATCAGTGGTATACCCTGAAGTTCCAGAGCGAAAACAAAGATGGCAAAGCCATCTTGCGTGGAAAGGTTTGGAAACGTGGCGAAGAGGAACCCAGTGAATGGGCAATCGAAGCTGCGGATGCTACGCCGAACGTTTCGGGTAGTCCTGGATTGTTCGGCAAGTCGACGAATGCCGAATTTTATATCGACAACGTCGAAGTCACCAAGAATTAATAGCGAGAACACTAATGCTCAAGAAAATACTTTCCCTTTTTTCCATCGGCGGAGCTTTGCTTGCGTCGTGCACCACTTCGGCTCAGGATTCTTACGATCCTGTTGCCGCAGTACGCGGTGTCATCGATCAGTTGCAAGTAGGCAAGAGTGACTGGCCCCAATGGGCTGGTTCACACTTCCGCAATAACGTAACCGATGAGCCGGAGATTCCTACCGACTGGGATGTCAAAGACGGCACCAATGTACGTTGGTCTATGCCGCTAGGATCGGAAACCTACGGTAATCCGGTCGTCGCGAACGGCAAGGTCTACGTGGGAACAAACAACGGGGCTGGCTACGTGAAGCGTTACCCCACCGCTGTCGACCTCGGAGTACTTCTTTGCTTCGATGAAAAAGACGGAACCTTCCTTTGGCAGCACTCCAATGAAAAACTACCCACCGGTCGCGTGCATGATTGGCCTAACCAAGGCATTTGCTCGGCGCCGCTAGTTGATGGAGATCGAGTTTGGTACGTAACCAGTCGCGGTGAAGTTGTTTGCCTCGATGCCGAGGCCTTTCACGATGGTGA
>JAGQOZ010000896.1 GCA_020426955.1 Planctomycetales bacterium | reverse complement strand
AACTTGCTGTCCATCGATTTAGCAGCGGATAGCGGTTCCATTCGCTTGACCGATCGGTTCGACCAGATCTTGGACCAAACTAATTACTCGGCACAGCCCAGTGGATTTGCTCGAGGCCGCAGTCCCGATACCAACGGCGACTTTGCTCTGCTGTCCGCCGCTACGCCTGGCGCCGCCAACGCCACACCGATTCCATCTAGCGTCGTAGCCTTGCAGCAAGGCGTTGCCGGTTACACAGGCATGACCGATGCTTGGATTCAGAGCAGTGATCCCAACACCAACTTTGGCGATGACGATCGTATGGATGCCGACGGAGATTCTTCAGGCGGTGCGGAATGGTCCGTATTGCGTTGGGATATCTCGACCATTCCGGCCAACGTTCTGCTGCAGAATATCTCGGTCCATCTGACCGTCAACAACGCCAGCAGTGACACGTACCAGCTGTACGCGTTGAACACGCCTTGGGCAGAGAACGAAGTCACTTGGAATCGACCGACTTCGTCCAGCGAGTGGTCCACTGCGGGAACGGGCGAACCAGATCGAGCCGACTTGCTGGGCTCGCTGGCAACCAACGGGAACACCGGTTCGTATACAGTCGAATTTACTTCCGCCGGTTTGGCCGTGGTGCAAGGTTGGCTGAGTGATCCCAGTTCCAACCATGGCATGATTCTTTATTCCAACTCCGCAACAGACGGATTGGAGCTGCGAACCAGTGAATACGCTACCATTTCGCAACGCCCGGAACTGGAAATTACCTATGTGGAATTGCCCCAAATTCGAGGCGACTTTAACGGCGACGGAGCCGTGGACGTCACAGATGTGGATTTGTTCTGCAATGCCTATCGAGGCGACCAGAATCCCGCTCCGTTTGATCTGACCGGTGACAATGGTTTGAGCGAAGAAGATCGAGACGTTTTGATCTTTGACATTTTGGGAACCACATACGGAGATTCCAATTTGGACGGCATCTTCAATTCGTCTGACTTGGTTCAAGTGTTCCAAGTGGGCGAATATGAAGACAACGCAGAAGCGAATTCCACTTGGGCCGATGGAGATTGGAATTGCGATGGGGAATTCAACACCCAAGACTTGGTAGTGGCTTTCCAAGCGGGTGGCTTTTCCGCGAATTCGTTGCCGATCCTGGAAGCGACCGGCGAACAACTGACACAACCATCTGCTCGAATTCGCCAACACAGACTCGCTCAAGCCGCAGCCATTGACGCCGTATTTGCTAGTGATCGAATACGCCTAAATTCGTAACGGCCGGTATGCCCCCCGATCTAAGCGGTAAGCCCAGCCAATTGGTCTTCCGGAACTTGATACGCTCGAGAACGAAACAGAAACTCGATCAAATTGCCTTCGTGCGGCTGTAGCCAGTTCAACCGATTGGTCGGAATTGGTCCAACGTTCAGGCGGTCAATGTGAACCGCATCGCTAAGTTGCTGTGCCCATTTCTGATTCTTGGTAATCGCGGTACAAACCAACGTAGGTCCAATCTTCTTCAGCATTTGCTCTTGTGGACATTCTACCACTGTGGCGAACGGGAACATGTACTCCTTAGAGGCCGCTTGGCAGTCAGGGGACTGACAATGCAAGATCACGGGGCGAATGTACGCACAACGTTCCTGCGGCACATAACGGTCTCCGAAATTGGCCGTGCAGTTGGTTACGCCATCTTCTTTGGTATCTTCTTCCACCATGCCCCAAACCGCTTCGGCCATGGTCGGAACGGTGAACGCCGCCAAGGAAGCGTCGGCGTCAGTGGGGGGTTTCACTTCGACGGGACCGAGTCGTTCGGCCAATGCCTGAGCAATCTCTTTGGTATGACGCGACGCCCAAATCCCCGAACAGTTGATGCAACTGCGACCACCGTTAATGAAGACACTTTCGACCATCAAGTCCAAGTATTGTTCCCAATCATCCACCACGTCGTCGGCTAGTAAAATTTTGCTGAAGCCAGGGCCGTGCGCTTGCACCTTGGGATTACCGTGATACATCTGCACGGTCTGGGCACTTCCAAACACCATGCTGCGATCACACGAATTCAACACGGCGGGTCCTGCGTCATGTCCGCCAGGATAAATGGACATTGCTTCCGCTGGAACGCCTGCCTGAGTGAACGCCGAAATCACTCGATAAGGCGTCCAAGGTTCTTGCGAACCCG
>JAGQOZ010000895.1 GCA_020426955.1 Planctomycetales bacterium | reverse complement strand
CTTCGTCATCTTCGTCCACGTAGTCTAAAATCGCGTCGGCAATATCCACCGTCATGCCGGGCAGTTTCATCAACATCGCTCGGCCCGAAGTATCAATCGGTTCCTCTTCTTCTTCGTCCGTCGACTCGTCGGCGGCAGTATCGTCGGTGTCATTCGCGCCACCGCTACTTCCACCGGACGTCGCACCGCCGGTCGTTCCACCACCCGAATTCGCACCGCTGGGAGCAGCTCCGCCTGCAGCATTCCCGGCGCCCGCGGCATCAGCGCCGCCTGAATCCAGAATATCGTCCACGGCTGCTTCTAAAGCGGCAGCATCGGCGTCTTCTTCGTCCGGTAATGCCAGATCCAGCGCATTCAGGTTCAGGCGTCCCGATTCATCTTCCAGACCGAAGCGAACGCCGCCCCACATCCCTTGCGAATCCATCAAGGGCGAAACCACGGTAAAACGGCCTCGAGCGGTCGCGTTCACACCTGTCGTCACTTGCACCGCTTGGAACAACGCCGGATTATTGAATTCACCGCCGCTGGCGTACCGCACATCTTCCGTCATTTCCAAGTAGACTTTGATTTGCTCTACGCCCGAGTCGACCAAGTTACGAGCTTGAATTTGCTGGCCGTTCAAAATGGCGGCTTCTTTTTCTGTCAGCATCAAATCGGTGAACGTGTATGCCGACAACGCCAACATGGCAATGATCACCAACACTACCACTAAGATCATGCCGGACGGTTTGTGCCCTGGGCGATAACGTAAATTCGATTTGGTGCGAACCATGTTTCGCCGTGTCATAACGCACTCCCTGTCGCACTACTGCCAGACGAAGTGGAACTGCTGCTGGTTGAACTGGACGACGTTTCGTCTGTGGTCGATTCCTCTTCGGTTTCAATCAGTTCGCCCGCCGGAAGATGCACCACCAACTGATAAATATTTTCCGGATCGATCACCGTGGGCACCGAATTCAACGGCCCCGATTGTTGCTGCCGTTGCACATCGGCCGTGGTTTGCAACACCAACGTAATGCGAACCGCCAAGGGGATACCACCAAATTGCTGCGTATCCCAAGACGTCATCCATTGAAAGCCATCAAAATAGCTGAACTCCAGCGAAACCACTTCCGGCGCAATCAGCTCCATGCTGTTGTCCATCTGATCAAAACTGGCGTACTGAGATGCAAACCGCGATTGAGCTCGAGACATACTGCGGCGGACCAAACCGGTTTGATAATTCGCTCCTAACGACTGGGTTCCCAAGCTGCCTGAAAGATTACCTGCGGAACCGAGCATCGAACCGCCCTGACCCAAGACAAAATAACTGACCGTTTTGACGTCGCTGAGGTTCGAAAGCGTGGACGTAGCGCCAGACGAACTGAGTATGGTGTATTCTTCATAACGAGGAATCCGGCTGACATCGATTTGAATTTCAAAAGCGTTGCCGTAAATGCCCGGTTCGATTGGCTGCGCGGCAGAATCCACCAACGCATCGGCCGACGAAACGTCTTCTTCGTCTGTCTCTTCAACGCCATCCGTTTCGGAAGCTTCATCCGTGCCTTCTTCGTCCTCTGTCGTGCCTGCTACGGCGGCCAACGCGTCGTCTAGACCTCGCTGCAAATCATAAATGGACGCAAAATCGGCCGAACGCGCCGCCACGGTACCTCGCAAATCCCTGGCAATCTGCTGCAATAGCGCGCGAGCCAACTGGGCTTCTTCAATCTTGGTTTGTCGAACCGTCAGTTGCTTGAAATAAAAGTTAATAGCGCCACCCACCAACACCATCGCTATCGCCAACAGCGCAAGTGAAAGGATCACTTCCAGCAGAGTGAATCCGATGCGCGATGATGATCGACGACGATGAAACATAGCAAGAAAATTACTTCTAGGACGAAGTCTCCGAACTGGTGCTGCTGCTGGTCGTACTGGACGAAGATTCCACTTCTTCTGGATCTTGCGGAATTGGCATGGATGGATCTCGTAACAAGCGAGCCAACGAATACTGCACCGGCATTTTGGTCGTATCTGCTTGCTGCACCACCACCAAAACCAACACCATGCCGGTGTATGGCGTTTGTTCAAGGATGACGGAATAGGACCAGCGCACGTCATAGGGACACGGAGCGTTCATCACCGACGTGGGAATAGCGGAACCCGCCGTCAGCTCGGCCATAATCGA
>JAGQOZ010000894.1 GCA_020426955.1 Planctomycetales bacterium | reverse complement strand
GATCAGGAACTTCGGCGCCGTCGATTGTGATCGTGTAATAGTGGAAGCCTTCGTCAAGTGGTCGAGAATAGCCAACCCACGCTCCGTCTTCACCTTTAACAAACTCGGTGCTGTCGCGGAATGTTGTTGCCACGCTTTTCGCTTCCGGCGCCACCACTCGGAACTTGATTCGGCCTTGAGAATTGACTTGCGGGTAGTCCTTCCCGGCTTGGTTGGTCGGCGCCGGCTGGAAATCGTCTGTGATGCCTTCAGGAATGTTACTGTCGGCAGCGGCGTTTTCGTTTGTCGATGCTTGTTCCTTCGCCTCAGTCGACTTGTTCTTATCCGAATCGGAATCCGTTGACGGATCTTGAAAGACCAATTGGGCGAAGTGATACAGATTGTTCCGCCAATGGGTTGGATCATGCCCATGCGAATCGACGTTCCAGACGTGCGGGATGTCATTTGCTTTTAGGTGACGCTGCAAACGTTGACTAATACCGATTAACCCGTCCTGGTTTCCACAGGACAAATAGAGCAACTTGAGCTGCTTCTGCGTTGTCCCTGCATCGGGGACGAGTTCGTCCGGGGCTTTGGTATTTGGCGCTGACGAAAAACCACCGATCCACGCGAAGGCATCCAGGTGGGTGAGCCCAAAATTCAACGATTGTCCGCCACCCATAGAAAGCCCTGCAATCGCTCGATTTTGCCTTTCTGTCATGACCGAATAGCGAGATTCGATCGCGGGGATCACGTCTTCCAGCAGATCCTTTTCGAAGACAGCGAATGCGGGCGCGGATTGAAAAACATTTCCTTCGGCGCGATCATTCTTTTGGGCACGCCCGTTCGGCATGACCACAATCATGGGAACCGCTTTGCCATCGGCAATCAGGTTGTCCAGCAGCACATCGGGAGTCGCAAAGCGTTGCCATTCGGTTTCGTCACCACCGATCCCATGCAATAGATACAGCACCGGATACTTCTTTTGCTCTGAGTAACCCGGCGGCGTGTAGACGTTCATCTTGCGAGTTGTCCCGACGGTCTTCGAATCATAGTCGATCATTTCCAACTTTCCCTGCGGCACGCCATCGCGTTTCTTGACAATGTCGTCTGCAGGATCTGGGTACGCTTGCGTGTCGTCTGGCCCCAGTTCGATGGGACCACCGAATCTACCAGGTTGCCGACCAGGTCGATTGGAGTTGTTGTCGTCTTGCGCTGCAATTTGCACAACTTGAAGCAGGCACACGAGTAAGGTCAGTCGTTTTCTCATCACTAACACCTCGACATTTTGAAATGAAACCAGTCACAAGCGACAACGTTGCTTCTATCGCCTCGAACTTGGAGTTCCTAACGTCATCGTAGGGAAAAGTCGCCACAGAAAAAAGTGCGTATACGTACGAAGTGTATTTAGTCGCATGCTGCCAGTCTCAAGCGGTCCACGGCTGGACAAAAGAAAAGAAGACCAGTAGCCTGACGCAAAGCGGATTCCAAGGCCATAGCATGGCATTTGGTTTCTGCTGCAAATTCCTCAGAACCATTGCCTGCTGGCATTTGAATCAAGACGAATCGCGGAGCCCATGACAGAATCAACTGAACAAGAGCGACAACTGCCGCTAGTGCTTCGTGCCGCATACATGGCATTGCATCGTCGCACAGAGGCCAAGTTCTCATCATTCGGAGTGACTGCGGATCAATTTGTGCTAATGCTTGCTCTGAATGATGGCCACACACTCACTCAACGCGAACTTGCGGATCGAATTTCATCAGATCCAAGTACGGTACGAGCCATGTTGGTGCTGCTCGAGAAGAATGGCTTGATTCAGCGAGTGCCCCATCCAACTGATTCGCGAGCCAGGTCAGTCGAATTGACCAACAACGGTAAGCAAAAACTTCGTCAGCTTTGGAAAGTCGGTCAATCGATTCGTGACGCCATGTATGGCTCGATGACTCGCAAAGAAGCCGAGATGCTGATTCGCTTGCTTCGCAAAATTCCTGTTTCACTTAGCACAGAAAAGACGTTCGCTTAAACAGCTTTGTTGAATAGGCAAAACGCCTTGCTGAACTAACCGCGTGCGAACCTGCTATCGAAAGTCACATGATGTCTAACATATTGGTCCTGTACCATTCGAACACGAATAACACGCAACGCATGGCGGAACTGATTGCCCAGGGAGCCGGCCAGCTGGAAC
>JAGQOZ010000893.1 GCA_020426955.1 Planctomycetales bacterium | reverse complement strand
AGATTCGTCCGTCATCGCGAAAATCGGATAGCGGTGGCTCGTAAATCCGGACCGACAAATCGTCGAGTAGTTTAGATGCATCCATCGTCGAGTCTGCCGCAGAACGGTTCGCATCAGCGGGTCGGCGCGAGCGACATTGACTTCAAAATCGACCCGACCGCCGACTCCGTTGCATGCGTTTGTTACGCCGTCTAATCGCCGGAAAAATGGGACATCGCCTCTCGCATCGCGTCGTCCATTCGTTTGGCGACCGACACGAGAAGCTCTGTGGTCAGGGTGTTCGTATTGTAATAGTTTACCATGCCCCAGAATCCGTCTGACGACGAACCATCAGCGATGTCCCAATTGCTGTGTTTTTCTCCAACCGGTTGAAGGCCAAACCCTGACGCCACGTTCGTCAGCGCGTCGGGATTCCGGAATACGCTCGCAGCGTTGTGTTTCGATAACGCGCGGATCGCCACGATACCGGTTTGTTTTTGGTGGTACAGGCATTCAATCGCGATGTCGTACGGAGTGCCAACCGACCACCGAAATTCGTTTCTGTCGTCTTGGTTGCGTCTTGCAATGCGTTGGGATATTTCGTTGGCGTAGGAGTCGAGCCAAGTGTCGATTGCGGCGATATCGCCCGCAATCACTGCGGCAAGGTTGGTGCCCGCGAAGCCGTCGGTCTTCCTTACGGTGGTTCCGCAATGCGGACAGTTTTGAATCGTGAGTGATTTCGTGACGAGTTCGCGTTCGTCGAGCGCGGTTTCACAATTAGGGCAACCTAGCTGATCGGCATCCATTCGTACGTTGTCTCCGTTTGGCGTAACGGCGGCGTTCAGCCGGTTCCGGGGGATTGGGTTATTGTGCAAAGTCGGCTGGCCACCGGAACTCGGTTGCAACGCTTTGTTCTGCATTATCCACTTCGATTGCTTCCGACCAGGGTAAAGCACGATTCGCATATGTGATATTGCACGGCAACATCATAGTTGTATTCGTTTGGATTACGGGAATCAAGGGTTTCGATCATGGGAAGTCCATGCGGCGGAGCGTTGAGGATGCGGGCAATAAAAGTCATTTTCCGTCCTCTCTTCGCGCGAGACTTGCAGTTGCTATTTGGGCAGCGGTACTCGTCGTCTTGCCATGGAGGTCCGAGATTGTGTCCGCCGATCTGGTGATGCGTTAGGCAGAACGTGCTCTTCACCGGATGCCCGAAGTAATCTGTAACCTTAGCTTGTTCTTCAACAGACGGTTCCCACATTTCTGTTTCGTCGTCTTCACTACCGCTTGACTGCCATTCTTCAATCAGCCGGCGGGCAATTGCCTTTACGTCATCCGGGATACCAACTTTCAGCAACGCGCTACGCCGCGGAAACGATTGAGGATAGTTCTCGTACGGAGGACTAGAGTCTGCGAGTATCGATTGATCGGTGTGAATGACATGAATTGCATTTGGACCTGATGCCGTGCAATAGACGTCTCGAATACAGGTCCAGCAAAAAAGAAACGGAAGTCGTTTCCATGGCCCGAATGACTTGTCAGCCAACAGTGGGTCAGCGCAATCGATGTTCAAAAGTTGGAGCAGCGGAATTTTACAAGTTGGGCAAAGCGTTCCGTCGAGGCTCGGGGAGCCACCAAAGAAGTGATGAGCTTCGGCGTCGTCATCAGGGACGACTCGAAGAAGATTTGATATGAAGTCGGTCATAGGATGAACGAGATGCAGAACGATGGCCGTCACCAAGCCCGCGCGTGACAGCATCCATTAAGTTTAAGCCGTTCGCGGGCTTTGGTGCACGGCTTTGTTATTGGCGCGATCTTATTCGAGCCAGTTTCTTCGCGTTGCCCCTTCGCATTCGCCGAAGCTGGGAGGGCTTCACGTAGTAGTCGTATCGAGTCTGGCCATCACGACGGTGACAGCGTTCGTACGATAGTTTCTTAAATTCTCGGACAGCGTGTCGAAGAGACTCATGCTCCGCGACAATCACTTTGTTTGACAATTCACGGCGTCTTTTCGGCTGACGCATTGCCGGTTGGTTTGAGCCAATAACGACCCGCATCACGGGGCGGCGGGTGTTGACGTTGATTTCAAACGCGCTGGCCACCGCCGCTCCCGGCGAGTAGGACGTGAACTTTCGAGGTTAGAGCGAGGTTTGTGTTGAACTGTTGCCACTGGTTTCCCGTTTGTGG
>JAGQOZ010000892.1 GCA_020426955.1 Planctomycetales bacterium | reverse complement strand
TATCATTAGCAGTCGTTCAACGTCGCCGCACAAGACAGCAACGAAAGAAATTCGCGCGAGCCAGTTTCGCCGCCGCGATCGTCTTGATGCTGGCCGTAACCGCTTGGAACCTACGATCCCCTTACACGAATCAGTTCGCGACCCAATCGCCACTCGAAACAACTCGCGACGAACCGTCCTCCCACGCCCAGGCTGCCACCGAACAACAAGCTTTGCAACAGCAAATGGAACGGTTGCAAGATCGAGTTGCCGTGTTGGAATCGTTAATTGCAGACTATGAACAGTTGGCTCGGTTGCAACTGGATTGGCAGCAAGAGCAGTTTGAATCCGCAGTTTCCGAGCAGGCAATGCAACGCAAACTGGAGAAAAACAAAGACTTAGCAATCACTCTTCCTATTGATTACGGATATTGAAAGGCAAACTCATAATGTGGAAACAACCTTTACTGGCCGTTCTACTGTTGGTAGCAGCAACCAGCTCATCGGCGTTCAGTCAGCCAGATTCCCTGAAACAGGTTCGTACCTATCCGATCGAATTCTTCGATGCGAAAGGGCAAAAAGCGGCGATCGCGCAGTTGGCTTGGCAAGTGGAACAGCTCGAAGCAACACGGCAAAGGCTTCGCCAGAATCTAGGACATGTGGACGAGATGTTTTGGAAACTCAACGACAAGCAGTCCGCGCTACGTGACCGCATTTCGGGTCCATGGCAATTCGTAAGCCCCGAAGTTCGTTCGCAACTAGCCGGCCGCTGTGCCGAACAATTGCTGGAATTGCAATTGGAAGCCGCTTCGCTTCAATCCAAGGAAGAATTGCAGGATGCAGCCAAGATTGGTACCGCAGACGAGAAGGCTGAGTTGGAGTTGGTCGCACAAGAGTTGAAACTGCAACTCGAGGCAGCATTTCACGAACGATCATTGCTAATTCAAAAGGTCAAGAGAAAGTCCGAGCAAGTCAACGCAGGGTTCTCTCCTGAAGAGGAGCTTACCGAACTGGAACTGCAGCTTACCCAAATCGATCCATTGATCAAACAACTGGAATTGAAGCTCAAAAGCATCATGGCGAAAACCGAGAAGGGTACCGCGCACCAACTGCAAGAAAAACTTCTGATGATGTCCGTCAAGGAAAAGACCATCATTGCTCGCCAAAAGGCACTGCAGTCCTTCCTAGAAGAACTGGCAGGTGCCGCCAGCCAAGAACAAGAAATCCGACGCCTGGAACGCGAACAAGATTTGCTGTTTGAAAAGCAAAGTCGTCTCGCAGAACGTATTGGCGAAATCGAGATGGAGATGTATGAATCGCGAGCACTACTTGAATTGTACGAATCGCGTGCCAAAGCCGGGGCCTCGAAATCCAATTCTGACAACGATACTTCGGCCGAAGAGACCGAATAACCCATTCCGCACTCGTCCGATATCTCCTTTCCAAGCGAACTCGGCCAGCTGCCAAGTTCGCTTGCGTATTGCGCCAGTTATGCACTGGGATTCGCAGCATCTGGCTGATATGTTCGCTGGCCGCATGAGAAGGTATAACTCCGCTATACGCTTCTATTCACAAATGCAACTGGTTGGCAGTCCCGCCTTCAGGCGGAAGAGATCTACAAATCTTGAAGATTATTGCGGCTAAGACGGCATGACAGCTTTCATTTCCGGCTAAAGCCGGGACTACCAACCAAACGACTACGAACAAATCAACGGGCGAACAACCAAAACCGAGGACAACATGCAGTCACTTCAGAAAAGACTTTTGATCACGTTGTTGATCGGCGGATTCGGGACAACGGTATTCTCTCAAGAATCGACCAGCAACAAATCGGACGGGACAAATCGGGCAGCTGAAGTAGATCACTCCGATTCGTTCACATTGGCAGAACAACACGCAGCCGCTCGGCTCAGCGAACACGTTTCCACTTCGGAATGGCTCGGACCGCTCGCGCCGGTCGCGCTTTCGCCGTTCTTTGGCATCACCTGCTTGTCCGGCATGGCCATTTTTGGCGAAGGCTGGCTACCGGCCGATCATTTTTTGACTCGAGCATCCACGCCGCTGAAAAATCCTGTCGTCTTTTATTCGTTCTTGACGCTGACGGTGCTCACTTCGGTTCCTCGGCTATCCAAAGTCAGCAAGCCATTTGCACAGGCCGTGGATCAGTTGGAAGCGTATGCCGGTATCATCACGTT
>JAGQOZ010000891.1 GCA_020426955.1 Planctomycetales bacterium | reverse complement strand
CCCAGGCTTCGATCCAAGTGCAAGGTTATGCGGCAACTCAGGTCAAGAAGATTCTGACAGGAAATGGTCGAGCTCCCAAGGCGCAGGTGCAGCTTTCCATTCAGCGAGAATTAGGGTTGTCAGCGGTTCCCGATCCGCCGGATGTGGCGGATGCCTTGGCCATTGCCCTCTGCCACCACTACCTGTCATCTCGTCCAGCCTATGTGTAAACTGACTCGCTGATTTGTTGAAAAACGGAAAACTTCTTTGCAGAAGGATCGGCGTTGATTACCAAAATTACTGGGAAAGTGGTGCAGGTGGCGGAAACGAACGCGACGTTGGCCATTGATGCATTTGAACACCAAGTCTTGATTCCCGAATTCTGTCGTCGGCAGTTGCAGACCAAGCTGGGCGAACAAGTGAGTCTGCACACGTTGCAATATATGGAAGGGAATCCGGCGCAAGGACGCTTGACGCCTCGATTGGTAGGCTTTCTCAGCGAAGTAGAACGCGAATTCTTTGAATTGTTCTGTTCGGTAGATGGTGTGGGCGTGAAGAAGGCGTTGCGAGCGATGGTGCGTCCGGTTCGCGAAGTGGCCGATTTGATTGAACAGCAAGATGCCAAAGGGCTTTCGGCCTTACCGGGAATTGGTGCCGCCACTGCGGAACGGATCATTGCCAAACTGCGGCGAAAGGTTCCCAAGTTCGCACTGATTGCGGCCAGCAAGGAACAAGCTCGTACCGCCGACGTGGAAACCAACGTGATTGAAGAGACATTCAACGTGTTGCGAACGCTGGGCCATTCTGACGCGGATGCCAGGAAGTTGTTGGACGCGGCGCTGGAAACCAAAAAGAAGTTCAAGGATACAGAATCGTTGATCAACGCCATTTATCAGCAGAACCTGAAGCATTAGTGGCGTGGAATTCGCGGAGATAAAGATATGGCTCGCGAAACGGTAATCAGCGGAGAAAACGATCGCAACGACGACGACGATCGCGATCTTCGTCCCCAGTCCATTCATGACATGATTGGTCAGCGAGAAGTTTACGATCGACTGCTGATTGCCGTCGATGCTGCTAGGAAACGAGAAGAAGCGCTCAGCCATGTGCTGTTTGATGGTCCGCCGGGCCTTGGTAAGACGACGTTTGCGTTGTGTTTGCATCGCGAATTGAACGTGAACGTCCAATTGGCCAGTGGAGCGGCACTGCAGGCGCCCAAAGATCTGGTCCCTTATTTGACGAACGCGGACGAACGATCGATCCTATTTATCGACGAAATTCACCGCATTCCCAAAATTGTCGAAGAATATTTGTACACGGCCATGGAAGATTTTCGGATTGATATCGTGCATGGCGAAGGAACAAACGCTCGTACCATCAATCTGTGGCTCAAGCAGTTCACGCTGATCGGCGCAACAACTCGCGCTGGAATGCTGTCAGCTCCACTGCGAGACCGTTTCCAGATTCGTGAACACTTGGATTTTTACACGCTGGATGAACTGTCGCAGATTGTCACCGCCAATGCCAAAAAGCTGCGCTGTCCGATTGATGCTAAGTCTGCCCACGAGATTGCTCGACGCAGCCGCGGAACGCCTCGTATTACTAATAACTTGTTGCGCTGGGTTCGCGACTATGCCACCAGCAAATCGGATGGTTCTGTGAAATATGATCTGACGGTAGCGGCGTTGAACATGGCCGGAATCGACGTGGGCGGCTTGGACCGGCAAGACCGCAAGTACTTAGAGACGTTGATTCGCGTGTTTGATGGCGGGCCAGCCGGCGTGGAAGCATTGGCGCATACCATCAATGTCGCTCCGGATACGTTGGAAGATGAAGTCGAGCCGTTTTTGCTTCGCGAAGAACTAGTGGTTCGAACCCCTCGAGGCCGCGTTGCCACTGCCAAAGCGTATCAGCATCTGGGAGTTGCCCCTAAAACGGCGGAGGAAAAAACTCGGCGCCGACCAGGCAGCAAGCCAACCTCCGGAGCTCAGCCGCCCCTTTTTGAAGTTTAGGCAGGAAATTTGAAGTCATTTTTTTTCATAGGTGCGAACCGTAAGTGAGCAAAAACGGAAATTTTTTGGGACCCTGGCTGACGCGTTGTGAAGGTTGCGCATTGGCGTTCTCCGGTGGGACTTCCTAGCTCGAAGCGTCCGTTTTGAAGTTGCGAATTTACGTTTTCTGGCGGGATTTCCTA
>JAGQOZ010000890.1 GCA_020426955.1 Planctomycetales bacterium | reverse complement strand
GGCGTAAGCCAACGATAACCATATTCATACGTTCCGCCGCTGACCGGATGGTTCGCTGCCAGTTGAGCGCTGCTGAGTCCGTTACAAATGGCGACCAAAGACGCCAGGAATATGGCCAACAACACCGCAGCGCCCGTGGTTTGTGCTCCTAAACCAATGCTGACAAACACTCCGGTTCCGACGATGGATCCGAGCCCCATCATGGTCGCGCCGAAGACGCCGATTTCTCGTCGCAGTTGTTTTTCTTGCATGAACGCTATTTTTCTTCTCGCGTCCGACTGGACCACATAAATACCAATGCCGCAATCGCCAACAACGCCGCCAGCGAAATCCACTGCCCCGCCAAATCGACGACGCCATCGGAAAGACTCAATACTTTTCCGATCACATCGGCACCATGGACGACGGGAACTTCTAGATACGAAAGCAATTGCGTGAACACACCCATCAGCGATTCGCCGGCGATCAAACCGGACACAATCAAGATGCCTCGGTGCGCCTTCGTTTCTGTGCCGGGCGTATCCAACCGATCTACTACGGTTCGTACCAAACCGCCCAAGACCATCGGCACAGAGATTCCTAAGGGCAGATAGATGCCTACCGCAACCGGCATTAGGTGCAGACGAACCTTGGAACCGAATCGATTCAACACGCTGTCTGCCAACAGAATGCAAACGCCCACGATCGCTCCATAAGCCACCATGTCTTTGGGAATGGCTTGACCGTTACTGCCGAAGAACCCGTTGACCAACGCCGCGAACAGACCGGCTTGAGGTGCCGCGAGTTCTTCACCACCAATGCCGCCGGTGCCCGCTTTCAGCGAACCTTGATGCAAGATGGTCATCACCGGAGCCATCACAAAAGCCGCCACGCTTACGCCAATGATTTGCATGATCTGCTGGCTGCGAGGTGACGCGCCAATCATGTGTCCGGTTTTCAGATCGTTACAAACATCGCCAGAGGTGCAGGCCACGCAACACACCACACCCGCTACGCCCAGCGTGGCCAAGATGGCGTCGTGCCCCGTAAATCCAAGTACGTAAAGTAAGACGCCCGTTCCCAACACGGCCGTGATAGTCATTCCCGACACGGGACTGTTGGAATTTCCCACTAAACCCACGATGTAGCTGGCTACCGCCGAAAAGAAAAACGACATCAGCAGCATGACGCCAGTGATTAACAACGTCAGCGGCACGTTGCCGCCCAAAACTTTCCAATACAATCCGGCAATCGTCGCCACGGTCAGGACGCCCCACAGCAAAATGGTTTTGCTGGATAGATTTCGTTCGGTAGGCAAAACGTCGGCAGCGGACGCGGTTGTGTTGGAAAACAGGTCGACCAACTGGTTCACTGCGGCAGCCAATCCTTTTCGCACATTCCAGATTGAAACGACTCCGCCCACAATCATCGCGCCGACACCGATGTAGCGAATCTTGGTGCTCCACAACTGATAGGCCAAATCCACCACTGACAATTCGGCGGTTGTACTGTCGGGAAGTCCCAACAGCGGAATGCCAATCAGCCAACCGATGAAACCACCGGCAAAGATTTCCAACGCAATGGGCAGCGTGATAATGTAGCCGACAGAAAACAGAGCTGGCGAAATGTCACAACCAAAGAAGAAGACTCGATTCGCGCGAACCACCGCTCCTTCGATGGAACCGTGTAACAATCCCAAAGTGGACTGAGCCAGCTTGAAGATGCCTCCCACGCAGATACCCATCACCATCAGCAGCAGGCCATCACTCTTCGAATCACTACCTTCGCCCGCTCGTAAAACTTCGGCACACGCCACGCCTTCCGGATATTTGAGTTCTTGGTTGTCCACCACAAACACTTGTCGCATGGGAATCATCAACAAGATTCCCAGCAATCCGCCGGTCAGGGCAATCAAGGACGTGACCCAAAAATCAAAATCATTCCAAACGCCCACAATGATCAACGCTGGCATGGTGAAAATGATTCCGGCGGCCAGCGATTCTCCGGCAGAAGCGGCGGTTTGGACCAAATTCGATTCCAACGTGGACGACCGCCGAAAGATGCCTCGCAAAATTCCCATCGACACCACGGCGGCCGGGATGGAGGCAGAAACGGTCATGCCGGCCTTCAGCCCCAAATAGACATTCGCCGCGCCCATGATCACCGACAACACCACGCCCAATACGACGGCGGTG
>JAGQOZ010000889.1 GCA_020426955.1 Planctomycetales bacterium | reverse complement strand
GGTGTCGCCTATCACGTCCATCGAATCTACCAGAACGCAGACGGTTCACGGCAGGTCACGCTGCTGGCGCTGTGCGGTGACGCCGGACCGTTGGTACGTCATCCGGTGGAAATCTGCTACGGCAATCAAACCAAGCGTCGTATTGGATCCAGCAAGTTTGCCTATTTCGTAGATGCGGACAAATCCGAACAGCCCGACCATCAGGCCACAGTAGTCCGGTTTGAATCGGCGTCCGCCCTGGAAGGCGAATTCTTTGTGGCGTACGCGTTTGGCTGCCGAGGAGCCTGGGATACGCCCGCGACTCCTCGAATTGCCTACGGTGGCGAAGCCATGTTGCTGAAGGTTCAGTTCCTGACGAAAGCCATGCCGGATGATGGCGAATGTCCCGAACCGCTGCAAGACTTTATTCGCGAATTCACTCGTCAGCTAGCAGTCACGTGGTAGCCAACCGTGCTCGAGCCCTTTGAAATCGGAATTTCGGCAGTTTTTCTATCGAAAACGCTCGTTAAGTGACGATCGCTTGCCCAATTGACGGTATTCGTCTTGGCTGATACCATCCGGGATTCCCTGCAGGCCGTTGTAGGCTTGTTTATTCTTCCGAAATAGTAAGGGCAATTGAGGAGTCGCCACGTGGCAGAATCGTTGGCTAAAAATCTGATTGAGGCGGGAGTACATTTTGGACACCGAGCGAGTCGGTGGAATCCGAAAATGGCTCCTTACATTTACGCTCGCAAAAATCTTATTCACATTATCGACATTCGCGAAACCATTCGCGGCTTGTTGCGAGCTCAAAAATACGTACGCCAGGTTGCTGGACGAGGTGGGCAGGTGTTGTTCACCGGAACCAAGCGTCAAGCGGGTGACACCATTGAAAAGCAAGCCAGTCGTTGTGGTATGCCGTTCGTCTCGGAACGTTGGCTCGGTGGCACGTTAACCAATTTTCGTACCATTCGTAGCCGCCTGGGCCGATTGGAAGAACTGGAATCGATTCGTTCTGGCGAAGAATTGTCGGCCTATTCCAAGAAGATGCAGTCTTCGCTGAATCGCGAATATCGCAAGATGTTCCGCAACTTGAACGGCATGCGAACCATGTCGCGTCTGCCGGAAGCGCTGTTCATTGTGGATCCTCGCAAAGAAAAAAACGCCATTCGTGAAGCCAGCAAGTTGGGCATTGCCACGATCGCGTTGATTGATACCGATTGCGATCCGGACTTGGTGGACTTGCCAATTCCCGGCAATGACGACGGTATTCGTTCTATCGAGATCATCACCGCTTTGATTTCGGACGCCATTATTTTGGGCAAGGGCGATTCGGCCACCATGCAACCCGGTGCAGGTAAAAGCGAAGAAGCTGCTGCTCCAGAAGTTGCGGACAAGGATGCGGCTGGAGACGAATAGCCGTTGCCAAAATGGTTCCATAGCCATCTGATCGAACCTGAAGTTTCGATCAGATGTCCCTGACATGGACGGAAGCGTTCGACCAAAAATTTCAAGAACGCCTGCCAAGATGTGCCCGCTGTGAAGTTGCTTCGCTCGGGAAACCGGCGGCAGTCAGTCCTTCCTGTTGAAGGCGTCAGCTTGCCGTTTAGTAACAATCTATGCTTGGCCAACCTACGAATCGGTATCACGTGCCAAGCGTCAACTCGATGTGGTCCGTCGATCGCATTCACCAGGTCTAAATCACGAAACCATATACGTAGTAGTAAGAGGAAAAGAACATGGCAATTTCCGCAAAAGACGTAAGCGAACTTCGTAAAGCTACCGGCGCCGGCATGATGGACTGCAAAAAGGCACTGGAAGAATCGGGCGGGGATTTTGACGGCGCATTGGACTACCTTCGCAAAAAGGGGCAGAAGGTTGCGGCAAAACGAGCTGATCGAGATGCCAAGGAAGGCGTGGTCGTCGCATTGACGGACGCTTCGGGCAAAAAAGGTGTGGTTATGGCGTTAAGCTGTGAAACCGACTTTGTAGCTAAGAACGACGACTTCATCGCCTTCGCCACCAAGATTGCCCAATTGGGTTTGGATAAAGATATTGATTCGAAAGAAGACTTGGTCGCTTTGGAACTGGACGGTGCACCCATCAGCGAAAAACTAGTCGAACGAACCGGCACCATCGGCGAAAAAATTGAAGTTTCGCAATTCCAAAAATTGGAAGGTGACAATCTTTCGACATACA
>JAGQOZ010000088.1 GCA_020426955.1 Planctomycetales bacterium | reverse complement strand
TAGGCTTCGTAACGCAGTTCCGCAATCAAGGTCAATTCGTGCTGCAGCAACTGGCGTACCTTTTCCGGAATCCCCTGAGGATAACGCACGGCAGCTCCGTCCCACGTCAATTGGGTCAAATGCTGCATGGCCGTCATGCCCGCCGGAGCCAGCTCTTCCGGATATTCATACTTGAGTTCATCCAAGGTGAACGAACAACGATCAGCGATTTCAGCAGCCCGTTCCACCGCCACATTTAGCCCAGCATAGATGGACGAAATATCAGCAAGCGATTTCAAGTGACGTTGCGAATTGGCAAATCGATAGTCAAACGCTTGGTCGACGCTGGTACCATGACGAATGGCGGTCAATACATCGTGCAACATCATGCGGTTGGGAATGTGATAATGCACATCGCCCGCCGCCACCAAGGGAACCTGCGTCTTGCGCTCCCAGCCCAACAGTCGCTGGACTAATGCTTGGTCGCGAACGCCATAGTTCAATTCGGCCAATAGCGACAAGCGATCACCAAAGATGTCTCGATACGCTTGAATCGCCGTTGGAATGATTGACGAATCAGCCGTATTCGCACCGCACTGTTCGGAAATCGCCACGCCAGCCAACAGACCTGGGGCATGCGCCGCGACGTCGGCCAGATACAACAAACAGTCTCCCTTTTCCGCTCGCCGCCGACCCAGAGTGATCAAACGAGCCAACCGACCATACGCTTGACGATCGGTGGCCCAGACAACCAGCGGCGGAGCGTCTTGCAGAACCAGTTCCGCACCGATAACCAGTTTCAGGCCATGTTCCAGCGCCGGTTTGTACGCTCGGACAATTCCCGCCAAGCTATTGCGGTCGGTAATGGCCAAGGCTTGATAACCTAGCTGTGCGGCGGTAGCCACCAATTCATCCGCGTGGGACGCACCTTCCAAGAACGAAAAGTTGGACTTGCAATGCAATTCGGCGTAACGCATAGGACCTCGGTTCGCAACAAAAATGTACTCTTGTACACTCGTCGGCACTCATTCTGCCAAACCGCAATGAAAGTTGCTAGAGGAGTCGTTAAGTCGTCAAAGAATTCGTCAGCAATCGCAAGAAAGCAATGCGAGTGACCAAACGTGTCACGCAATTCCTCAAAAGTAGGTGCGTGACGACACAACAAGCGCAGGAAAAAAGCGTTCTGCCAAGCAAAACGCTTTTACCCAAAATCAATCCAAACCTTGGAGCGGCCGTTACTACGTCAGCACTTCACACTTGGCCGCATTCAGCGCCTTGGCCGCAATTCGCTCGAGCGGCAAGACTTCGGAGGCAGCGCCAAGTGCGATGGCTTCACGAGGCATTCCAAAGACCACACACGTCGCTTCGTCTTGACAAATGGTATGGGCTCCGGCTTCTTTCATGCCCAGCAGCCCTTCGGCACCATCCTTACCCATGCCCGTCAACAGGACCCCCACGCCATTACGCCCTAGATACTTGGCACCGGAACGAAACATGACGTCAACACTTGGCTTGTGCCGCGAAACCGGCGCCGCATCGAACACTCGAACAGCATAGGTCGCACCACTACGAATCGCTTCCATATGAAAACTACCAGGCGCGATTAAGGCATGGCCGGGCAAAATTCGATCGCCGTCTTCCGCCTCTTTTACTCGAATCTGGCACGTCCGATCCAGACGTTCAGCGTAAGTACGAGTAAACCCTTCGGGCATATGGATCACCACGATGGTTCCCGGTGCGTCAGGCGGAAAACGAGAAAGCACTTCGGCGACGGCTTCCGTTCCACCGGTTGATGCGCCGATGGCAATCACTTTGTGCGTGCTGCTGATGAGTGATTCACGAGTAGGAGGCGCGATCGCCTCTTTGTTCACAACGGGCCGAAGGATGGGCCGCCGTCGAATCTTGGCACTGGCCGCGCTCTTGACTTTTTCGATGATGACATCTCCCAATTCCACCATCCCATTCGAAAGATCCAACTTGGGTTTTGTGATGAAATCGACCGCTCCTAATTCCAAGGCACGCAGCGTGGTTTCGCATCCCTTTTCTGTCAACGAGGATAGCATGACTACCGGCATCGGCCGTCCGGCCATCAGTTTTTCCAAGAACGTTAAGCCATCCATCTTAGGCATTTCTACGTCTAACGTTAACACGTCCGGTTCTAACGTGAGAATTTTGTCTTTGGCGGCAAACGGGTCGCTGGCCGTCCCCACAACCTCAATTCCCGGATCGGCATTCAAAATAGAAACGATGAGCTGTCGCATGAGTGCCGAATCATCGACAACCAGCACTTTGATTTTTTTCCCGGACATGACGTCTGCCTTTTCTCAATGCCTACCTTGTGTTTTTCGAACCTAAAACAGCTCGACCGTAGATACTTCTGGAACTTGCTCGACGATGCTCACCGGAGGTGCAATCTGACGTTGAACTGCGTCAGATTCTGCGTCACTCCGTTCAATCGGGGTCACAAACGCTTTGCCCAAATGAGAGATAAACTGAATCTTCATGCCTCGTTCACCTCCCACATGTTTGGCCACAATCGGAATGCCTTCCGTATTCAGGAAGTCCTCTGCGAACTTGGCATTGCGTTCTCCGACGGTCCACACGCCTGCACCGCCAGCAACTACTCGAGCACCACCAAAGAACTTGGCCTTTAGTCTTCGCCGGTCGCCGCCTAACTGCATGATCGAATTGATCAACAGTTCCATGGCATGCACACCAAACCGAGCACAGACTTCGCCATGACTCTCCGGCAGCATGAAATGGTTCATTCCACCCACTTGATTGACTTCGTCATAAATACAAGCAGCAATACACGATCCAACCAAAGTTGAAATCCGCATAGGTGTTGCCGACGCCTTAAATTCACCGACAATGATCTGCGAAGTTGGCAACCCATCACCGCCGGCTCGCGACGAAGTTGGCCCGACCAGCGCAGGCCGGTTGTTTCGACTGGGCGGAGGCGTGGCAGCTTTCATCGCACGGCGTTTTTCTTCGGCCGAAGGAGTCTTTTTGGGCTTGGGCGCCGATGTCACACTTTGTTGGGCCTGCGGCTTTGGAACTGTTGGCTTGGCAGTTCGCTTGACGACTCCTTCCTTTAACCGATAGATCGTATTGCCAATCGATTGAAAATCATCCGACACGCCGATCAACGATTCGGAATGGCCAATGATCAGGTGTGCTTCTGGATGAAGATACTGACAAAACCGTCCGACCAATTGTCGCTGTGTTTCTTGATTGAAATAGATCATCACGTTACGACACATGATGACGTCAAACTTGGCGTTGATAGACCAAGTTGGTTCAGAAAAGTTGAGTCGCCGAAACGTGATCAAATCCTTTAGATTTTCTACGACCTCCCACTGAACTTCGCCATCTTTTTTGACTTTACGAAAATACTTGCGTCTCATTTCGGCATTGACGCCCGACATTTGATCTTCACGGTAGATACCTGTCGACGCCGTTCGCAACACGGATGTATCAATATCAGACGCCAAGATGCGAATATCCCAGCCTAACGCGCTGCCAAAGTACTCTCGGATGGTCATGGCCAGCGTATACGGTTCCGCACCAGTGGAACAAGCGGCACTCCAAATGCGAATTTTCTGTTCGCCGGTTTGTGCGGCATGTTCGCGAAGCTTAGGAAACAACTGTTCGCGAAGGAAATCAAAATGGTGTGATTCGCGAAAGAAATCGGTTTTGTTGGTGGTGACGCAGTTCACGAACTCTTCTTGTTCGTCACGCATCCCCTGCGGTGTAGAAACGTAGTCATAGTATTCACTGTAGGATCCGATTCGCAATGCGCGAAGCCGCTTTGCCAAACGAGACTGCACCAACGTCTGTTTCGATTCTCCCATCCAGATTCCGGTGATAGAATGAATCAGTTCTTGGAACTTTTTAAAGTCCTTCTTAGATAGTTCGGCTTCACGTGAGACATCAATTAGGTCGTTCATAGCTTTGTCTTTTCGTCGTTGCCGTTAGTCACTGCGGCGAAGAAAACCACGAAGGAGATGTGTTGCTCCCCTTCGTGGCATGTCCAAGAATTCCTCAAGTTCCGCGGATGCTTAGAACTCCAATGCACCGCTGGTGGCCACTTCAAACTCTGCTTCCGGTTCTCGATAGACACTCGAAGTGTCGGTCGTGACACGAGCGGTCGTTCGACTGTTGCTGAGCCGAGATTCGTCTTCTTTTCCAAGTCGGAATTGAGCTACCAATTCTCGCAGTTGCTGAGCGTGAGACAGTAGCGATTCGGCCGTACCGGACATCTCTTCTGTCTGTGAAGCATTCGACTGCGTCACGCGATCCATCTGCGAAACCGCCTTGTTGACCTGTTCTACACCCGTCAACTGTTCTTTGGAAGCCGCCGCGATTTCGGCAACAATGTCGGTAACGCGTTTGACCGAACTGACAATTTCGTTTAGCGTATGGCCAGACTTGTTGACCAATTCCGTGCCGTTTTCGACCTTTCGCACCGAATCTTGAATCAGCGATTTGATTTCCTTGGCCGCACTGGCACTGCGCTGAGCCAAATTGCGAACTTCGGCCGCCACCACAGCGAAGCCACGTCCCTGTTCGCCTGCTCGAGCTGCCTCTACGGCGGCATTCAATGCCAACAGGTTTGTCTGGAAGGCAATTTCGTCAATCGTCGTAATAATATCGGCAATCTTCTTGGAGGACTGATTGATGGCACTCATCGCGTCCACGGCGTCACCGACAACTTCGCCACCTTTTTCTGCTACATCGCGTGAACCAGTGGCCAGTTGTCTCGCTTGCTGAGCGTTATCGGTGTTCTGCTTCACCGTAGAAGTAATCTCTTCCAAGCTGGAAGCGGTTTCTTCCAAACTGGACGCTTGTTCCTGTGCTCCGTTCGAAATGTCTCGAGAAGCAGCGGTCAGTTGCTCTGCCGCCGTGGCTACAGTTGCTGCCACGCCGCGAACTTCTGTCAACGCGGTTTTCATCGAATCAATTGCGGACGACAGCGCGGATGCAACTTGGCCTACTGCGTCAGTCCCCAGATTGGGAACTTCGATGTCGAAGTTTCCATCTGCCACGGCATTCACCAGTTCCAGAACACACGCGACCTTGCGTTGCTGTTCGGCCGCTTCGGCACGCTCCAGCTCGCTTCGCTCTTGCTCTTGAATTTCTGTCTTGTGCTTGTCTTCGAAGAACTGAGAAAGACCTTCGCCGAGCTGACCAATTGGGTCATCGCCGCACACGGTCAATTGTTGCGAATAGTCTCGTTTGGCAACCTTTTGCGCAACTTCTACAATTTCGGCCACCTTACGGTTAAGGTCTTCCGCCGCCTGACGTTCTCGTTCCGCATTCTCCTGAATAGCCTTCTGCGCCGCGACCTTATCTGTGACACATTCCCAGCTGACCAACGTGCCAAGGAACTCGCCTTCTTTTTCGATCCGGCTGGCAGTCAAGTGGAAGATTTCGTCCCCCATCTCAACGTCCGTTTCCATCGGAAAATTCTTGGAGTCCGCCAACAACCCTCGTTGATGGGCCGGGTTCTTGTGAAATCGGTCAATCGATTGCCCCACAATTTCTTCGGCTCGCACTGGAAGGTGCTTTTCTACCTTGCGAAGTAAGTTGACGGCGGCTGGATTCATAAATTGCACAATGCCATCTTTGTCGGCAAAGGTGATACTGCCGGACATGTTGGTCATCATGGACTGAACCAAAAAGGCCTCTTCGGCCTGGACCTTTTGTGCCGTAATGTCAGTGGCATACTTAATGACCTTAAAGGGGCGTCCTTTCGGGTCGAAAATCGGGTTATATGAAGCTTGAATCCAGATCTCCTTGCCACCCTTGCCAAACCGCTTGTATTCCGCCGCCTGGAATTTGCCGCTTCGCAAGTCTTCCCAGAACTGCCGGTATTCTTGACTGTTTGCGTAGTTGGCATCAACAAACAAGCTGTGGTGTTTGCCTTCAATTTCTTCTAGCGAATAGCCGACCGCGTTTAAGAAGTTGTCGTTCGCGGTGAGAATGTTGCCCTGCAGGTCGAATTCAATGACCGCCTGCGATGCAAGTATTGCGTTGACTTGGCCATCCGCTTCGGCGGCAGCCTGCTTGGCAGCGGAAATATCAGAAGCGAATTTGACTACTTTGTAGGGTTTGCCGTTTTTATCCAGAATCGGATTATACGATGCTTGAATCCAGATTTCCCGTCCATCACGACCAAAGCGGCAGAATTCGCCAGCTTGGAATTCGCCGTTATTCAGCTTTTCCCAGAAGGCTCGGTAATCTGGAGTCGCCACATATTCAGGGTCGCAGAAGATGCGATGATGACGTCCTTTGATTTCATCCAGGGTGTATCCCATGGCCTGCAAGAAATTGTCATTCGCGTAGGTGATCATGCCGTCCAAGTCGAATTCGATTACGGCTTGAGACTTTCTTAACGCGCTGATTTGATCGGCAAATTCGCTGGTAGCTCGGTTAGTTTTGGGAGCCGACTTTGCCTTTGCTGTAGTCTGAGTTGATCGTGCCATGTTGGTTTATCCTTATCTGTTTGTTTGTGGATGATATGAAATTGGTTGAGGATGCAGGCAAACTACGACGCAACGGCCATTTCTTGGTCGTGCATGAGTAGCTCTTCAATATTGAGCAGTGTTACGAGTCGGTCTCCGGATTTGGCGAGCCCCGTGATAAACGCGGTGTCAACGTTTTGGCCCAGGTCGGGCGCCGGTTCGATGGCGTCGCGATTGACGTTCAGCACGTCCGAGACGGCGTCGACTACTAGGCCCATAACTTTCTGTTCCACGTTGACCACAATAATGACCGAAAACTGGTTGTATTCCGCTTCGGGCATATTGAATTTGCTTCGCAAGTCGACAATGGGCACGACCGTGCCTCGCAGATTCATCACTCCCCTGATGCACACTGGCATGTTGGGAATGGGTGTTACGCGAGTAAACCCTTTGATCTCCTGCACGCGTAAAATTTCGACACCAAACTCCTGCTCTTGCAAGGTAAACGTCAGGAACTGGTGGCTATCCCCGGCAAGTTGTCCTTGCGCAGGAGATTCTTGGTCTAGGTCGATATCTGAAGTCACATTGATTCTCCCTCTAACTAGCGGTCATTGAATTTGGGTCAGTATTTGATTCCACCACAGCATGTTGTGTGGAGCTATTTATCGCATCCAACGACGTGGATTCTCGACTAGCAGGCGTTCCATTGGTTGGCTGCCGGTGCATCAGCGAAACACCGTAGATGTCCACGATCAACGCAACTCGACCATCGCCCAGGATGGTTGCCCCGGCGATGCCAGGCACTTTTCGAAAGTTGGTCTCCAGGTTTTTGATCACCACTTGTTGTTGTCCCAAGAGTTCGTCCACCATCAACGCCATGCGTCGGCCTTGGTCTTCTACAATGACTAATAGGCCATCCTCATTGTCGTGCCCATTGCTACGCTGTAACGCTTGATGCAAACGCAACAGCGGAATCACTTCGCCTCGCAACGTGATTACTTCGCCAACGCCAACAATGCGTTTAATCTGGTCGGGCGACACTCGGATCGATTCGACCACCGACAGCAAGGGGATGATGTAAACTTCATGTTCCAGGCGAACCAGAAGGCCGTCCAGAATAGCCAACGTAAGTGGCAAGCGAACAGAGATAGTCGAACCTTTACCCTCTTCGGATCGAATTGAAACGCTTCCCTGCAAGGCTTCGACGTTACGTCGCACCACATCCATGCCCACGCCGCGTCCGGAAACATCCGTCACTTCGGCGGCGGTAGAAAAGCCCGGGGCAAAGATCAAATTGCAGATTTCGTTGTCAGAAAGATTTTCCGCCGAATCGATAACTCCTTTTTCAATGGCCTTACTTAACAGTGTTTTGCGGTTGAGCCCCTTGCCGTCATCTTGAAGTTCAATGTAAATGTTGCCGCCCTGCTGGAACGCTCGCAATTCCACTCGACCTGCCGTTGGCTTACCAGCCCGTTCGCGGTCTTCCGGCATTTCTACACCGTGGTCCACAGCATTGCGAACCATGTGCACCAACGGATCGCCAATTTGATCCACAACGGTTTTGTCCAATTCCGTTTCGTCACCGAACGTGATGAATTGCACTTCCTTCCCAAGCTTCTTACTGACATCACGAACAACTCGTGCCATCTTCTGGAACGTGGCGGCAATGGGAACCATCCGTAGCGACAGACTCATTTCTTGTAGATCACGGACAATTTTGCCCAGCTGTCCCATGGCAGCCGATTCGCGACCAGCGCCAAACGACGCCAAGTCTTGTTCGACCATCGAGGTGCCGATGACCAATTCGCCGATTTGGTTAATCAATTCGTCCAAACGTCGACGGTCCACGCGAACCGTTTCGTTTTCTCCGGCTGAAATGGTTCGCCGCATGCTGCTTTTGGGCGAAGTAGTGGGCTTGGCTCTTGTCGAATCGTCAGTGCTTTCTGCAACCGGAGTCGTTTGGTAAGTATGACTTTCCGAATCAGCGTCCGCCGGCGTTTCTGTGGCGGAATCTATTTCTGAAGTTTTGGGCGTGTCAGAGGCTGTGGCTTGCGACACCTTCCACTGAGTCGCTTCGTCGACAAACATAAACACGTCGTGAATGGCCGCTTCCGTGGCTTCGGTCTGCAATTTAATTGTCCAATGGAGATAACAGTGTTCGGGATTCATTTCGGCCAGTGGCGGCAGCGCTGACGAATCGGCCTGAATGTCCAGAAGGTGTCCCATTTCGGCCAATTCACGCAGTAACAAATATGGGTCTTGGCCAAAGCAGAAAAATTCTCGAGACGGTAACAGCTGGATTTCGTAGACTGTTACGTTGGAAGGCTTAGCGGGGTCATTCACCGCTTTGCAGATTGTTCCCGAAGGTCCGTCCAGTGATTGACCGCCGGTTGCGGCTTGAAAGGCTTCGTTCAGGGCAGAGATAACTTCGTCCACATTTTCCGGAGGATCTGCGTTTTCTTTTTCGGCCGCCAAGAGGCCTTCAATCACGTCGACACTGGTCAGCATGAGTTCGACCAGTTGGTCCGAAGCTTTGGCCACGCCTTCGCGGAGCTGGTCCAGCAGATTTTCCAAGACATGCGTGAATTTGCCAACTTCGTCCATGCCAAAGGTCGTGCTGGCTCCCTTAATGCTGTGAGCGGCGCGAAAGATCGTGTTCAGCGTTTCCGTGTTTTCTGGTTCGCCTTCCAATTGCAGCAATGCTGCTTCCATGTTTTCTAAATGTTCCGCTGCTTCCACGAAGAAACTGTCGCGAAATCTGCTGATGTCAATCTGCATGGCCTGCCTTTCGATGCTGACGTGCGGACGGCTATTTCACAACCTTGGCGACAACCTGCAACAGTTGTTCAGGATTGAAAGGCTTGGTCATCCATCCGGTAGCTCCTGCCGCGCGCCCCTGCTGTTTCTTTTCGTCCTGCGATTCGGTGGTCAGCATCAAGATAGGAATGAACTTAAACGCCGGCAATGTTCGCAATTCTTTGATCAGCGTGATGCCATCCATGTTGGGCATATTCAAGTCCGTAACCACAAGGTTGAAGTTGCCGCCTTGTGATTTGGCCAACGCATCTTTGCCGTCACACCCTTCGACAACTTCGAATCCGGCGGACTGCAGCGTAAAGGCGACCATCTGTCGCATGGAGGTCGAATCATCTACGACCAAGGCTGTTTTTGACATTGTGAATCTCCGTTAGATCAAAACAATTCGACACAGTTGTCTGCGTTTTCGGTTTCCAAATCAAACATTACATCCTGAGTTTGGCCCGTTCGTTCCGATTCCATGGTGTAGCTGGATCGAACGTGCTGCGACCAGTCCTCCAGTCGCTTCTGTTTGGCGAGTGGCGACGCGTTTTCGGAGGCAGGTTCCAAGTTTGCGCTCACGAACTCCAATGCTTCGCACACATGAGCAATTCGCTGACTCACTCGATCTTGAAACTGTAGTGACATCACGGCTTGGGCGATGTCTTGCCCCAACTGAGTACTAATCGAACTCATTTCTGACAACGATTTAGACATGTGATTGTGAGACACTGCCAGCGAATCCAGCAGCTCCGAAACGGTCTGTTCGCTTTCCGCAATGATTTTGGAATCTTTTTCGTTCTGGCTCTGCAGTCCGGCGGAAGTTTCGCGCAGCGCCGTCCCTAGATCGGCCACCATTTCTCGAATCGATTCGCTGGTGGTTCCCGCGTTACCGGCCAGTGTTTTGGTCTCTTGAGCCACCACTCCAAAGGCAACTCCGGCATCACCCAAGCGATTCGCTTCGATTTGACCGTTGAGCGCCACCAACTTGGCTTGATCGGCAACTTTTTCTACGTTGTTCAAACACTGCTCAATGGCGCTCAGCTTCGCCTCAACGGCTAGGATTTGCTTTGAAATGGCAAACGAAAAATTTGCGGATGTTCGGACGTTTGCCAACATCTCCTCCATCGCGCTACGTACCAAATCAATCGGCGTGTCCCCGGTCGGATTGTCTAAGGCCGTTGCCGCACGCTCTACGGCACTTCTGGCGCGATGTGCCATGCCGTGAAATCCGGTGGTAACGCCCGTCACCGACCCTTCAATGTCCGCAGAAATACTAGTTAATTGCTGGCGCATCTGACGCATTAACTCTACACCGGCAAAGATATCGGCTGCGGAATGCGTGCCCGTTCCTGGTTTAAAGAAACGGAGGCGAAACCTAGTGAAACAAGAGGTTATTTTGGACCAATTCATGCAACGGCCCCCGAGCCGCCGGCGGCCAGCAGACTGTCAATACCACCACTTGCCAGCCAGTCTCGAACTCCGGTCTCCTCTGGTAGCTTGACTTGAACATCAACATCAGGCAGTCGCTGCGCCGCCAGTATTAACTGAGCGGCCGCAACATCCAAATGCGTGACTTCGGAACAGTCAATCTGGACCGACTCCAATGACGTCCCGGCCACGCACTCCAATAGTGCGCTCTGCAAAGCCGTAGCCATCGAAACGTCCACCGCGCCAACTAGCCGAAGAGTCGACGTCTTGCCATCGCTTTTGATTTCAAATTGTTCAGACATCAATCTATTTCTAGCATGTAGCAGCGAAATCACGGCAACATCATGAACCAGCAACGGTTCATACCAAGAAACAGTAGGACCGCTTTTAGACATGTAAAGGCAATCCCGGCCAACTTGCAGTACTCCACATGCGCTGAACACGGCCGACATTAACCGGAAGGTGCATTCGTCAACAACTCTGTTGAAAAACTTCGCCGTGACCGTGGACGCACATCGTAATAGCCACATGCACAGAAGTTCGATTACGACCCAATGTTGACCAACGTCAGCACCGCAACATCAAACTGTCACTGGATCGCAACCAGGCATGGCCGAACAAAGAGAATGGTGTTTTTCTACGCAGCCCGACGTGGGAACTACGACTGACAGGAGAGGCTAGTCTGCTGGCGTACGTCTCCGCCATCCAATCTGCGTTGCCACAAGAAAAGGCTGTCGCTAACGCGACAGCCCATGTTCAACACACGCCTATTTAAACAAATAGACAAAGCGACGTTCGCTTGCGAAATTGTCAAAAGCCGTCAAGGTCGCAATTAGGCTCGCAATTCCGACAGCAAACCACCCTCGCAAAATCGTTCCGTGCCAAACGACTGCAAGCCACGATGCTCCAATCCATGTGCAATAGTCATCCACAGTCGATTGTGCGCCGCGCCGTCACAATCAATGGCACAGCCCGTTTTCAATCCCGCGCCACCGCCGATCAAGACGAATGGAATGTTCGACAGCGTGTGCGAATTCCCCTTGCCCAATTCGTTGACCCACACAATTTGCGTGTTGTCCAGCAGACAGCCGTCGCCGGTTCGTTCCGGAGTTTTTGCCAGGCGGTCTACCAAATAATGCAACTCACCGGCGAACCAAGTATTAATGCGTTTCAATTTTTCATGTGCGTCGGCGTTGTTGTCCGGTTCGTGCGATAACGAATGGTGCCCTTCATCCACCTCAAGCCAATGCATGCGAGCCTGTCCGACACTGCGCATATACTGCAACGTAGCGACGCTGGTCATGCCGTTGGCAAATGAATTCACTAACATGTCAATTTGCATCCGACTGATAGCCGGAGTGTTATCGTTTACCAGTTCAATTTCAGGATCGATTTCCGGTTCGGGATGGACCAGTTCATTTTGCTGCGCCGCGGCATGAATGTCCTTTTCCAATTGAAAGACATTTTCCATATGCTGCTGCAACATCTGTTGGTCCGTCGAACTCAATCGACTGGAAACTCGCTTTAAGTCATCCTTCACGATATCTAACACACTCAACACGGTTTCTCGATCCTGAGAACCACCATAAAGTTTGTCGAACATCTGCCCGGGATCATCGATAGGTGCCACAGGCTGATCCGCGCCGGCATAACACATGCGAGTCCACGGATCGGCGCGATTCGGCACGGCTACGCCAAATTCCAGCGAACCAAACCGAGTGAACGTGGATTCGTTCGATTGAAAAAAGTTCTTCAATTCTTGATCAATCGAAATCCCACTCGCCCAACCAGCCGGCGTGTCCGAACCACCTTGAATATTGCCGGGACTCAATTCCGTAGCGGTCAGCAAACACGACATGCCTCGCATATGATTATCACCATCGCCGCGAATCTTATTATTCACTCCCTTCAGCACCAACATGCGGTCTCGGTACGGTTCCAAAGCCGACAGAATCGGCTTCAGCTGCAACGGTTTGTCCGCGCCAAAATCATCCGGCCAAAATTCATCTGGCAACGTGCCATTGGGAGAAAACATCACAATAAATCGCTTGGGCGCTGCCGCCTGCCCTTCCCATGCAAAACAACTGGGCAAGCCGGACAGAAACGGCACCGCAGCGGATCCAATTCCCAGCTGCCGCAGAAATGTTCTTCGTGAATGTTGTTTTTGATTCATCTGTTTTGACCCTAATTTAATGAAGTCTAATTGTTCGTTTCTCAAACATGCAAAAACGACTATTTGACCGCCACCGGTTCGCCATCCGAGCTTGTGTCTGCCGCAGCAAACCGAGCGGTCCGTGTGGCAATGCGAACCATCAATTTCTGTATGTTGAACTGATCGTCTTGAAAGTGATTTCGAAGTGACTCCATTGATTCACTTCCATAAGCATACGGGTTTTGCGACACCAAGTGTTGGAACAGCTGTCGAACAAACGATCGATGAGCCGCTTCGTCGTTGGCGGCAAACTCAGCAATGTCTTTCGCACTGGTAACTTCCATCGTTTCACCGGTGGCAGTCACATAGTCCGAAGTGGTATTCACTGGCTTTTGATTGTCCTGTTCGCGTTTACGCCCAATCGCGTCATAGTTTTCTAACGCAAATCCCAGCGGATTGATCAATGAATGACAGGCCATACAGGCGGAATCTCGAGTCAATTGCGTCACTTTTTCTCGCATGGTCAAATCGGGCGCAAATTCATCGTTCTTAAACGCCACAGCAATCGGCGGCGGCTTGAGACCTCGTCCGACAATATTCCGAGTCAAAAAGACACCCCGATGAATGGGTGACGTGTTATTGTGATACGCAAAAGCACTTAGCAAATAGGGATGCGTCAATACGCCCGAGCGACCGTCTTTCCCAACCGACACTTTCTGGAATTCGCCAGAATTATCGGAAGTGTCGTTCAAAGACTCCGGTGTCCCGTAAAGGTTATTCAAACGTCCATTCAACAGCAGATAGTCGGCTAATAGCAGTTGCCGATAGTCCGACGCATCTGACCAGACGATGTCATCCACAAAGTGCACCAGCGACGTACGCAAATCAAATGCCACGTCTTCGTCGAATTCGGGAAACAGCTGATTATCCTTCGCCACATCTCGTTCACCTAGCTCTAACCAGTGATGAAAAAAGCGGCGAATTTTCTGTTTGGCCAGCGAATGATGCAGCATGCGTTCGGCTTGTTCGCGAACTTGCTGTTCCGTCTGCAATTCGTCCTTTTCAGCGGCTTGCCAAAGTGGTTCGTCCGGAATGGAATCCCACAGCGTCAATGCCAGGCGATTGGCCACCGCAAACGAATCGACCTGTTTGGCATCCGCGTTTAGATCGGCGTACAAAAAGTGAGGTGACGTCATCACCAAGATCACCGCGCGTCGCAGCGCCGCATCTGGATCGGCTGCATCGGCAAAAATCTGCTGTGTTAGCATTTCCTTTTCTTCAGCGGTCAGCGGTCGGCGAAACGCAGTGCTGGCAAATTGGACAACAAACTGCTGTGCCTTTTCCATCTGCCGCGATTCGTCATCCACTTGGCCTACCAGTAGCGGCAAACGGCTGACGACCTCTTCGGCCGTGGCGGAAGCAGCTTTGGTCACCGCCGTAATCCATTCGTGTGAAACCGAACTGCCTCGTTCATAACCCAAACTCCGATCATCGGCCGGAAAAGCAGTGTCACACACATACGTTCGGGGCGAACGAGCCGTCGACAAGTGCTGACCATCAATGACTCGCCAAACGCCATGCGGAACTTTCCATTCCAACTTGACACTGGACGTTTCTTCTTTGTACTTAAAGAATTCCAAGCGAATGGGATACGCACGACCTCCCAACAGGAACACTCGCGCCGTCGATTCTCGCATTTTGCCCGAACTGACCCACGCATCGATCAGCGCCGTTTGCCCGGCAGCCGAACTGTCATCTCGCAATTTTCCTCGCCGCCCAGACGGATCGACGTTTAGATACAAACGAACTCCATTGGGCGAAGCCACTTTGAATTCATAATGGCCCGTTTCCTCAATCGCCACGCTCCCTTCCCAGATGATGGCAAACTGATCCGCCGCGATATCGTCTTTGGGACTGCCGGTGCCAAAATCAAAATCAATTTTGGTATCGGTTCGTTCGTCCTTCTTGGCGTCGGCTTTGCTCATGCCATTCGACTGAAAATATTCCGCTCGCAAACCAGGCTCGATCTCTACTTCACGTTGATCATCGCCCCGATCACGTCGACCGGTTCGAACCTCCGGAGTAAAGCGAAGTAACAGATCCGCCACGGCGTTGCGATACTGAGGAACGTTCAGACGCAGGAGTTCAACTCGAGGCCGTTCGTCGAGCCCTTTTTCTAGACGAGCAGCCGGTGAATAGAATTCGGCAAAGATGTACTTCGCAACCTGCGCCGCATCTTCGCCGACGCACGCGTCCGGATCGCCTTCCGGCATGGTGAGTTCGATCAACCGAGTCAACGCGGCCAGCGAATGGTCACCTCGCAACGGCTCTTCATATTCGTCCACTTTGCCTTGGCCATCGTCACCGTGGCAAGACGCACACGATTCCCTATAGATTTTCTGGCCCATATTGTCTTCCGCGTACAGCGAAACAGACAGCATTAGTGAGAACAGTATTGTAGAAAACAGACGAAAGGCGAGCATGCGCATGATATAACAACTCCGGCATGTCAAAATGAGGTGGGCCCCTGATTATACCAGAATCTGCCTGTTGCCCAACGCGTCTTCAAGCGAATAAAATGCCGGTAAAACCGGAGCATCTGACACATGTGCGGCAGCGCGATTCCGCACATTTGGGTAATCTTCCCAGGGCCAGCTTTCGTTTTATTCAAACGAGAATCCATGACACTTTGCAAGAGGTTAAGGAACGGCTTTGGATGTGATTCGCTTGTTAGTCCGCCAGTGAATTCAATCGGCGAAATCCCAGAAAACTATCAAAAAGTAATTTCGGACCGATTTCCATCGTCGAAGAATATTTTTTGTGCCTGCAGGGTAGC